>NZ_JBSGXB010000010.1:0-63838 GCF_053609185.1 Streptomyces sp. NPDC054956
GAGGCGAAGACGGCCAGTTCGGTGTTCCGGGGTGTGGGGCGTCTGGGTGACGTGGCCTTCGAGAGTGCGCACGGCACGGTCAAGCTCGACGAGGCCGCCAGCGCCCAGCTGACTCTGATGGCCGGTGATGTCTCGGTCGGCCGCCTGGGCGGTCCGGCGCAGATCAGCACGCAGAAGGGTGACCTGAGCATCGGCGAGGCCATGCGCGGCACGGTCACGCTGCGGACCGAGCACGGCGAGATCTCGGTGGGTGCTGCTCGTGGTGTTTCGGCCACGCTCGACGCCGGCACCGGCTACGGCCGGATCGTCAACACGCTGAGCAACACCGAGGGTGCCGCCGCGGGTCTGAACATCCAGGCGACCACCTCGTACGGCAACGTCACCGCCCGCAGCCTCTGAACCCGCGGTGTCCGACCGGACCGGCAGGGTGTCCATCGAGGAACGCCGGCCCCCGAGACCACCACCAGGTCTCGAAGGCCGGCGTCACGCCTCGCGCCGCGCCCTACCCCAGTACCGCGTCCAAATGGCGTTCCAGCGCCGCGCCGTCGTGCGCGCCGCCGCGGAAGGCCACGTATCCGTCCGGCCTGACCAGGAAGACCGCCCCGGCCGCCGCGCCGAACGCGGCGCGCAGCGCCCCGTCAGGGTCCGCCAGCGTCCGGGTGCCGCCGCCCACCGTGCCGCCGAACGAGTTGCCCACCACACGGGCGGTGACGCCGGCCCGCACCGCGGCCGGTCCGACCTCCTTGGCCACCACGCCCGCCGATTCGGCGTCCGCCGGGTCCGCGGGGAAGGCGAGCAGGGTCCAGGAGTCCCGCCCGATCAGGCGGAACAGCCGGCCCTCGGGGGAGTGCAGCGGCGCGTCCGGCACGCGGTCGCCCGCAGCCGGCCCCGGCCCGTCCGCCGCGACGGCCTCCGAGCTCGCGCTCAACGGGCTGTCGCCGTAGGAGAGCGGCAGTCCGGTGTGGCCCGCGCCCATGTGGTCGAGCGCCTCGTACAGCCGGTCGAAGGGCGGCACGGGTCCCGTACCGCCCCAGTACGTACGGTGGTTGCGCTCGGCCAGCCCCAGGGCGACCGGCCGCCGCTCCGCCTCGTAACTGTCGAGCAGGGCGTCCCCGGCCTCCCCGCGGACCACCGCGGCGAGCTTCCAGCCCAGGTTGAAGGCGTCCTGGATGCCGGTGTTCATGCCCTGGGCGGTCACGGGCATCAACGTGTGGGCGCTGTCGCCCGCCAGCAGCAGGCGGCCGTCCCGGTAGGAACCGGCGACCGCGTTGTACAGCCGCACCCGCCAGTTGAAGCGGGAGTCGTGGAACTCCAGGTCCTCGACACCGGTGACCCGGCGCGCGGCCTCCAGTACCTCCTCGACCTCGGGATCGCCGGTCCGCCCGGTGTCGGCGACGCCGATGTAGAAGCGGTGGCGCCCGTCCGGCAGGGGCGCGCTGCCCAGCGAACCCGCCTCCGTCAGGAACAGGTGGCAGTGCGAGGGATCGCCGGGGAGCGAGCCGGTCCAGCGCGTGTCGACCTGGAGCAACTGGGTGCCGGGGTAGTGCTTCTTCTCCCAGGAGGAGTCCATCCCGTCGCGGACCGAACTGTGCGGGCCCTGCGCCCCCACCACCCAGCCCGCGCGGACCAGTTCGGCGCTGCCGTCGGACGATTCGAGGCGCACGGTGACGCCGTCGGCGTCCTGCGCCACGGGCTCGGCCGTACGGTCGCGCTCCACCTCGACGCCGAGCGCCGACAGGTGGCGGGTGAGCATCGCCACGGTGTCCTGCTGCCCGATGAGCAGGGGCAGCGGGTACGGGGTGTCCGGCTGGGCGGCGTCGCGGACGTGCGGGGGGTGCCCGCTGAAGTGGTGGGTGCGGAAGGTGTACGGAACGCCCGAGGCCACGTACTCCTCGATCGGCAGGCCCATGAGGTCGAAGACCTCCAGGGACCGCTGCCACACGGTGCACGCCCGGGTTCCGGTACGCGGCTCCGGCCGCCGGTCGACGACCCGGACGCGCACCCCCCGCCGTACCAGCTCGACGGCGGTGCAGAGCCCGACGGGCCCCGCACCGACCACCAGTACGTCGGGACCGGATGTGCCGGCGGTCACGCGCGCTCCCACTCGAGGAGCGAGTGGTAGGAGGGCAGTCCGGTCACCCCGCGCAGCTTGAGTCCGGCCCGCGCGGCCAGCGCGGCGAACTCCTCCACCGTGCGTTCGCGGCCCTTGTTGAAGACGAGCATGCGCAGGTCGTACTCGGTGTTCAGCTGCTTGCCCTCGTCCTCGGCGATGACGCGCTCGACGATCATGACGCGGCCGTCCTGGCCGGCGGCCTCGGCGCAGCGCTTGAGGATGGCGACGGACTCCTCGTCGTCCCAGTCGTGCAGGATCTGGCTGAGGACGTACATGTCGGCGCCGGCCGGGAGTTCGTCGAAGAAGCTCTGGCCGACCAGCTCCGTACGGCCGGACAGCCCGGCCGCCTCGAAGCGCGCCGCGCCGCCCTCCACCGTGCCGGGCAGGTCGACGACGGTGCCGCGGGTGCCGGGGGCGACCTTGAGTATCTCCGCGAGCAGGGCGCCCGTGCCGCCGCCGATGTCCGCGACGTGGCCCAGGGTGTCCCAGGGGTAGGCGCCGGCGGCCGCGGGGGCGAGCTTGCCCTGGACGGCGGCCATCTGGTCGTTGAACGTGTCGGTCAGCACCTGGTCGTCGGCGAGGTCGTCCCAGAAGGGGCGGCCGAAGACCTGGTCGTAGCCGGGCTCGCCGGTGCGGACCGCGTGCAGCAGACCGCCGCAGGCCGCGAGGTCGATGCGTCCGCTCGCGCCCTCCAGGTCCAGCCAGTGGCGCATCCGGGAGGGGTGGGTGTCGAGCAGGAGCTTCGAGGTGTCGGTGAGCGCGTAGGTGCCGGACGCGGTCTCCTCGAAGATCCCCCGGCAGGACAGGAAGCGCAGCAGCCGGCCCAGGGAGTCCGCGTCGGTCGTGGTCTTCGCGGCGAGTCCGTCGCGCGTGTCGATCCCTGCCGCGATGTGGTCGGCGATGCGCAGGGTGGCCGCGACGCGCACCCCGATGGGGGTGAACACGTCCAGGAACGCCGGGCGCCCGCCCGGACCCCGCGGCGCGGTCTGTGCCTGCGGCGGCGTCGGACCACCGGTCTGCGCGGTCTCGTGGTTGTCGATGGGAATGCACCTCTTCCGAAATCTCCGGTGCCCCTGGCGGGTGGCCGGGCTCCTCTGACGGGCGGCCCGATGGTCCAGAAGGTTCCTCGACACCGGCTCAAGCGCGGCTGGCGGGGTTGACAGACTCCACTACACCTCTCTAAATTAGAGATACACGGAAAGCGAGAAGCGCGAAAATAGAGAGAAAGGGATGATCATGCAGACCACCGCCACCAGCCCCGCAGTCCTCGAAGAGGTCCGTTCCCTGCTGGACGAGCTGTCCGACCGCTGGGACAGCGCCGACGCCGCCGGCTACGGCCGGCTCTTCACCTCGGACGCCGCGTACGTCCAGTTCAACGGGGTGATGCTGGACGGCCGCCAGGAGATCGAGGACATGCACGACCTGATGTTCCGCACGATGCTCTACGGCACCCGGCTGCGGTGCGAGGAGATCGAGAGCGTCCGCATGATCGACGAGCACACCGCGGTCGTCGTCTCCACCGGAGCGGCGCTCTTCCCCTGGCAGCGCGAGGTCACCGCCAAGCGCCTGTCGCGGCAGACGCTGATCCTGGTCCGCGAAGGAGGCCGCTGGATGATCGCGTCCTTCCAGAACAGCCGGGTGAAGCCGTTCCCGACCTCCGGACCGCTGTTCGCGGTCGCCGCCAAGGCCGTGCGCCTGCGCGTCGACCGGGCCCTGCGCTCCCGGCAGACCCGCTGACCGGCCGGGACCCGGCGTACACATGGGGGCCCTCGCCAGTACTCTGTCCGCACCGGACCGGCAGAGAGGCAGCTCGAGGATGCAACCGCACAGCGAAGAAGACCGCTCCTTCGCCACCCTGCTGTCGCTCGCGACGGCACTGCGGGTGCAGGCCGCGCGCACCGTCCTCTTCCAGTCCGCGGTGGCCCAGTCGGTGGGCCTGAACGCCACCGACTTCAACTGCCTGAGCCTGCTCGACCTCGAAGGCCCGATGAGCCCCGGCCGGCTCGCCGAGCGCGTCGGACTCAGCCGCGGAGGGGCCATCACCGCGGTGATAGACCACCTCCAGAAGGCCGGATTCGTACAGCGCCGCCCCGACCCCGAGGACCGCAGACGGGTCATCGTCGAAGCCGTTCCCGAAGCCTTCGCGGAGCGGGTCGAGACGGTCTTCGCCGAGTACCGCGCCGCCCTCGGCAAACTGCTCTCCGGACTGACCGAGGAACAGCAGCAGCTGCTCCTGGAAGTCACCACCAAGGGCAACGAGATCTTCCACACCGAAACCCTGCGACTGCTCTCCCGCGAACCGGCGAAGGCCAAGGTCCCGGCAGGCTCCTGACCTCCGCGGGCTCCTGAACCCCGCAGGCCCCTGAAATCACAGGCTCCAGCAGTACTCGGGCCGCACCACCGCCGCTCGAGCGCGGCGCGCCACACTCCGGTTACCGGCTGCCTTGTCCGCCGGTCAGAGCAAACCGGATGAGGTGACCGAGACCGTGCTGAGCGCCCACTACTCCATCACGCTGCCGGCCGACTACGACATGACCGGCATCGTCCGGCGCGTGGCCGACCGTTCGGCTCCCTGGGACCGGCGGACCGGGCTCCTGATGAAGGCCTTCTGCGTCTCGGAGGCCGCCGACGCGGGCCACAACAGCTACGCCCCCTTCTACATATGGGCCGATCCGGCCGAGTTCGGATCGTTCCTCACCGGCGCCGAGTACGCGGGACTGTGCGCGGCGTTCGGCCCGGTGCCCGTCCACACGGGAACCGTCCTCCAGCACCACCTCGGCACCGGGGGTACCTCGTACCTCCTCTCCGAGAGCGAACCGCTCGGGCCGCTGACCGACCTCAGGGACGTCGCGCGGGCCGAAGAGGCCCGCCACCGGACCGTCCTGGAAGACCCGGCCGTCCACTCGCACATCACCGAACTGGATCCGGCCACCATGACGGTGACCCGGCGCACCTTCCTCCACGAGGGACAGGAAGCCCCGCGGCCCAAGGACGGCGTCCGTGTCCTGCGGGTACTGCACCTGTCCCGCCCACGCCCACCGCAAAACACCACCAGCTGAGTCCAGGCACATCCGCCCGGTGCTTGAGCGGGGCTCCGGCCGCGCTCGACGCCGCTGTGGAGATCTGGGCGAGTTGCCTAGACAAGGAGTGCATGGTGACCACCACCCCGGTCAGGGGCGTCGGCAGCCCCGCCACGCCGCCACCCCCCCGCAAGACCCTTCTGGAACGTACTTCTGCCTTCAGCCAGCGCCACCGCTGGACCGCCCTCCTCCTGTGGACCGTCATCCTTTTCGGTGTCTGGGGCGGCGCCTCGGCGGTCGGAGACTCCTACCGGGACGACTTCTCGCTCCCCGGCACGGAAACCCAGCAGACGCTGGAGGTCCTCGGCAAGCACGGCTCGGCCCAGGCCGGCGACACCCTGGAGATCGTCCTGCGCGACGAGGCCGGAATCGCCGGTGAGGACACCAAGCAGCGGGTGACCGCGATGCTGGACGAGGTCGCCAAGCTCCCCACGGTCGCCCAGGTCCAGAGCCCCTACACGGAGACCTCGGCCGTCTCCAAGGACGGCACGATCGGCTACGCCACCGTCGTCCTCAAGGGCAAGTCCGAGGAGATGAAGAAGCCCGATACCCAGAAGATCCTCGACACCGCGCGTACGGCCCAGAGCGACAAGCTCCAGGTCGACCTCGGCGGTGACGCCGCCCGCAAGATCGCCGAGCAGGAGAGCGGGGCCGCCGAAGGCATCGGCATGCTCGCCGCCCTGGTGATCCTCGCGATCATGTTCGGCACGATCATCGCGGCCGGGCTGCCCATCATCACCGCCGTGTTCGCCGTGGGCAGCACCCTCGGCGGGATCGTGATCGTCTCGCACGTCTTCACCGTCGCCAGCTACACGCCGTACATCCTGATCCTCGTCGGCCTCGGCGTCGGCATCGACTACGCGCTGCTGATCTTCGCCCGTTACCGCGCCGAACTGGTCAAGGGGGCGAGCCCGGAGGAAGCCTCAGCCAAGGCCCTCGACATCGCCGGGCGCACGGTCTTCTTCGCCGGCTGCACGGTCATCGTCGCCCTGCTCGGCCTGGTCGCACTCGGTCTCGGCTCGCTCCAGGGCACCGCCGTCGCCCTCGCGCTGACCGTTCTGGTCACCATGCTGGCCTCGCTCACCCTGCTGCCCTCCCTGCTGGCGATCTTCGGCAAGCGCTTCGCCCGCCAGTTCACCGCCAAGGCGCAAAAGCGCGTCGCCAAGGGCAAGTCCATCGAGGGCGGGGCCGCTTGGCGCCGCTGGGCGAGTGGTGTGCAGCGCCGTCCGCTGGCCGCCCTGCTGCTCGCCGTGGTCGCCCTCGGCGCGCTGGCCGCACCGGCCCTCGACATGCGCATGGGCTTCTCCGACGCCGGCAACGACCCGGCCGCCTCCACCAGCCGCCGGGCGTACGACCTCCTTGCCGAAGGCTTCGGCCCCGGCTTCAACGGCCCGCTCGTCGTGGTCGCCGAGGGCGACGGCCAGGCCGGCGAGGCCCTGTCGGCCAAGCTCAACTCCACGCCCGGCATCGCCGCGGCCACCCCCGCCTTCCCGTCCAACGACCAGCAGGCGTTCACCGTCATCGCCTTCCCCACCTCCGCGCCCCAGGACGCCAAGACCTCCGACCTCGTCCACGAGCTGAGGGACAACGTCCTGCCCGGGCTCGCCAAGGAGCACAAGGCGACGTACCTCGTCGGCGGCGCCACCTCGGCCGTCGTCGACTACTCCGACACCGTCGCCAAGCGCATGCCGGTCTTCATCGCCATCGTCGTCGGCCTCTCCCTGGTCCTCCTGGTGATCGTCTTCCGCTCGATCCTGATCCCGATCAAGGCCGCCCTGCTGAACCTGCTGAGCATCGGCTCCGCGCTGGGCGCCATGACCCTGGTCTTCCAGAAGGGCATGTTCGGCGTCGAGCCGGGACCGATCGAGGCCTTCCTCCCGATCATGATCTTCGCGATCGTCTTCGGCCTCTCCATGGACTACGAGATCTTCCTGGTCTCCCGGGTCCGTGAGGAGTGGGACCGCACCAAGGAGCCCGCCACCGCCATCCGCGAGGGCGTCGCCCACACCGGATCGGTCATCGTCGCCGCCGGCCTCATCATGATCTCCGTCTTCGGCGCCTTCATGCTGGGCGGCGACCGGATGCTCCAGCAGTTCGGCTTCGGCATGGCCGTCGCGGTCTTCGTCGACGCCATCGTCATCCGCCTCCTGATCGTCCCGGCCGCCATGCAGCTGATGGGCCGCAAGGCCTGGTGGATTCCGGCGGGCCTGGACCGGCTCCTGCCCAAGCTCAACATCGAGAAGCACGGCTGACCGAGGACCAGCGCGTGCGAGCGGCCCGGGACGGATACCGTCCCGGGCCGCGGTGCGTCCCGCCCGGCGCCGATGGAACAGGTCCGGCAACCCTGTAGTCCATCGCGAGCGGCGGGCGCTTTCCTGACGGTGTGCGGGGCGAGTCACCGGGGCGGCCCCACCCGACGGCGGGCATCCCCCCGCCCCGTCGTCGCGGGCCGCCCTGGACCCCGCCTTCCTCACCGCGGCGCCCGGCATCCCCCTGCCCGGGCGCCGCAGGTCTTTCCCGCCCGCGCCGCAGGCGCCCCCGCGCCGCACACCCGGATCCGCCCGGGAGCCGGCCCCGAGCCGCCCTCCACCAACGCTCGATCCGGGCTCTGTCCGGGCTCCGTCCGTCCTCCGGTCGTCCCCGAAGGGCCACCGCCACCCTCTCCCCCTCTGCCCGAATGCCCGTACGCACGGAGGAGCCGAAGACAGATGGCCGCCCCGACCCAGCCCCGTCTCGCACCGCACCCGCCCGAGCAGTCCGACGCCGGGCCGTTCGGCCAGCCCCGCTGGTTCCTCACCCTGTGGGGCACGGACATGTGGGAGCGCTTCAGCTTCTACGGGATGTCGGCCATCCTCGTCCTCTACGCGACGGAGCCGTCCTCCGACGGCGGCCTCGGCATGTCCAACGAGGACGCGGCCCTCCTCTTCGGCCTCTACATGGCCTCGGTGTTCATCTCCTCCGTACCCGGAGGCTGGATCGGGGACCGCGTCCTCGGCTCGTACCGCGCGGTCCTCTACGGCGGCGTCACCATCGGCCTCGGCCACCTCTGCATGGCCGTGCCCCTCACCGGCTTCTTCTACCCCGGACTGCTGCTCATCGCCGCGGGCACCGGCCTGCTCAAGCCGAACATGGCCAGCCTGCTGAGCGCCTTCTACGACCGCCAGGACCGGGCCGGACGCGACGCCGGATTCGCCATCTTCTACATGAGCGTCCAGGTCAGCGCCCTCATCGCGCCCATCGTCGTGGGCGCGGTCGGCGAGGGGGTGAACTGGCACCTCGGGTTCGCACTGGCCGCCCTGGGCATGGGCGCGGGACTCGTCCAGTACGTACGCGGCGGCCGCCACTTCCAGGGCGTCGGCAGCGCGCCCGAACGCGCCGCGACCCCCCTGCAGCGCACCCGCGTCCTGCGCGTCTCCCTCGCGGCGGCCGCCGTGGTGCTCGCCGGATACGGCACGGACGCCCTGCTGGGCTCGTTCGAGATCGGCCACGTCATGGCCCTGATCGGCCTGCTCTGCGTGGTCTCGCCCGTGGTCTGCTTCTGGCGGCTGATCCGCAACCCCCTGCTGAGCGCGGGGGAGCGGACCCGGGTCAAGACCTACATCTGGCTCTTCCTGGCCTCCGCGGTCTTCTGGGCACTGTTCCTCCAGGGCGGCTCCGTCTTCACCCTCTTCGCCAAGCACTCCACCGACCGGGAGGTGTTCGGGAACACCGTGCCCGCCAGCTGGTTCCACTCGGCGATCCCGCTGTTCGTCCTCGTCACCGCGCCCGTGTTCGCCTGGCTGTGGAAGCGCGCCGGAGACCGTGTCCCCACCGCCGTGAAGTACGGGATCGGCATGGGCTTCACCTCCTCGGCCTACCTGCTGATGGCCCTCGCCGCGCTCGCGGGCTCCGGCGGGGAGCTCGTCTCGCCGCTGTGGCTGGTGACCGCCTTCCTCCTGCTCGCCGCGGGGGAGGTCGCGTTCGCCCCCGTCGGGATGAGCGCCACCACGGCCATCGCCCCCGCCACCTTCACCAGTCAGATGGTCTCCCTGTTCTGGCTGTCCGGCGCGCTCGGCGGCGGCGTGGGCGGCAACGCCCTGAAGATCTCCGGCGAACAGGTCCCCGGCCCCGGCTACTTCCTCGCCCTGGGCCTCGCCGCCCTGGTCGTCGCGGCCGCCCTCGTCCTGGCCCGCCGCCCCCTCACCCGGCTCCTCGGCGTCTGATCCGACCCGCGAGCGACCAGGGTCCCGTACGCCGACCGGGCAAGGCGTGCGGGGCCCTGGCCGTCGTGGAAACCGCCCGGCCCCCGCGCGAGTTCAGCCCCGCAGCGCCGCCACGAGCGCCAGGACCACGCAGCCGACGGCGCAGACCCCGAGCAGTTCGGAGCCGATCGACCGGGTGAAGCGGCGCCTCACCCGGAAGGACGGGCCGTTCTGCGTTCCCCGGCTGCCGCTCCGCGTACCCTTCCGGCTGCCCCTGCGGGGCACGGCGTGGGCCCGCATCGCGTCCTCACTGACGGAGGAGAAGTCGTACAGCAGGTCCCAGAGGGACCCGTCGAACCAAGGGAAGTCGACCGTCTCCCCTCCGGACGTCTCCAGCCTGAGACCGCCGCGGTACGTCTCGCGGTGCAGCCTCGTGACGGCGGCGGTGGGCACGATGACGCGCTGCCACACGCCGAACCGGACGATCTCGCCGGGCCGCAGCACGACCCTGATGAGGGAGAGGCGCCAGACCAGGGACGCGAAGGCCAGGTACCCGGCGCACAGCAGGGCACCCTGCCAGACGGTCAGGCCGTTGCCCACGGCAGCCAGGAGTACGAGGGGGCACATGGCCATGACGCACGCCAGGGCCCGTATGAACAGCACGCGCAGCCAGCGGACGAGCTTGACGTCCCCGCGGCGGTTCGGCCGGTACGCGCGGAACTTCCGGACGACCGGAGTGGCCGGTCCGTACCACGCGTTCAAGCCGGCGTCCCACAGTCCACCCGTCATGTTCAGAACGTACGCCGCCCGGCCGGTCGCCCGGCGGGCGGGTACGCGAAAGGCCGGCGCCCCGTGGGGCGCCGGCCTTTTCGAAGGTGCGGGATCAGGCGGCGAGTTCGTTGAGCTCCTTCTCCCCGGCGGGGGCCTCGGCGGCCTCCGGCTTGGTGTCCCGCATGACGAAGGCGGCCAGTACGGCGGCGGCCAGGACACCGATCGCGCTGATGGTGAAGGTGGTCGACATCGAGGAGGTGAAGGCCTCCCGGGCGGCGTGCACCAGGCCGGTGTCGCCCTGGGCGACGGCCAGCGCGCCGCCGATCGACTGCTTGGCGGCCTCGGGGGCGTCGGCCGGCATCCGCTCGGTGAACCCGCTGGTCAGGAGCGAGCCGAGGATGGCGATGCCGAGCGCGGTGCCGGCCTGCTGGATGGTGTCGTTGAGGGCCGAGCCGACGCCCGCCTTCTCCTGGGGGATGGTGCCCATGAGGGCGCCGACGGCCGCCGGCATCGCGAGGCCGGCACCGAGGCCGAGGAGACCGAGCGCGGTGGCGGGGACGGCGAACCCGGTGCCGGCCGAGACGGTGGTCAGCAGGGCGAAGGCGGAGGCCATGACGACCATGCCGGCCAGGACCAGGAGGCGGTTGCCGATCTTCGCGGCGAGACCGGCGCCGGCGCCGTTCCCGATGAGCGCGGCCACGGCCAGCGGCACGAAGGCCAGGCCCGCCTTGACGGGCGAGTAGCCGAGCACGAACTGCAGGTACTGGGTGAGGACCAGCAGCAGGCCGCCGTTGCCGATCTGCACGAGGGTCAGCGAGAGCGAACCGCCGCTGAAGTTGCGGTGCTTGAACAGGACCAGCGGCACCATCGGCGAGGGGGTGACGTTCTCCCAGACGACGAACCCGGCGAGCGAGACGACCGCGATGGCCAAGGTGACGGCGGAGCGGCCGCCGAAGGCGCCGTGCTGCGGGAGCTCGATGATCCACCAGATCAGGGCGGTCATACCGGCCGCCGAGAGCACCGCGCCGAGCGGGTCGGGCTTCTGCCAGGGCCCCTTGGACTCCGGCATGAGGACCAGGGCCGCCACGATGGCCAGGACGACGACCGGGACGTTGATGAAGAAGATCGAGTGCCAGGAGAAGTGGTCGATCAGGACGCCGCCGAGCACCGGGCTGCCGACCAGGCCGAGCATGGACACCGAACCCCACGCCGCCATCGCCTTGCCGCGCTCGTCCTCGTCGAAGACGGTGATGAGGATCGACAGGGTCGAGGGCATGATCAGCGCTCCGCCGACGCCCATCGCGATGCGTACGGCGATCACTTCGCCGGGGTTGGTGCAGACGGTCGCGGCCAGTGAGGCCGCCCCGAAGAGCAGCAGGCCGATGATCATGATCTTCCGGCGGCCGAACCGGTCACCCAGGCTTCCCGAGGTGAGCAGGAGCCCGGCGAAGACCAGGATGTAGGAGTCGAGTATCCACTGGGTGTCCTGGGCGCTCGCCCCGATGTCCCCGGTCATGGACGGCACCGCGACGGTCAGGGCCATGCTGTCCACGACCAGGACCAGCGTGCTGAGGCAGAGCACGATCAAGATCCACCAGCGACGTGGGTTGCGGGTTTCCATCGGGGTTTCCTTCCGGCTTGAGCACGCTGTTCCTTCGATGCGCACACTGTACGCATGACGGAACAGTGTGCGCAAGAGGGGAGGTGTGTACGCTGGATGCGAACGATGTACGCAAGGAGGAGCGCCCATGACCGAGAACCCGATCCCGTCCGTGTGGACCCGCCGCCGGCCCGAGGCCCAGCAGCCCGCGCTGAACCGGGCCGCGATCGTCCGCGAGGCGGTCCTCATGCTCGACGCCGAAGGCATCGAGGCGCTCAGCATGCGCAAGCTCGGCGCCCGCCTGAACGCCGGAGCGACCTCCCTGTACCGGCACGTCGCCACCAAGGAGGAGCTGATGGAGCTCGCCGTGGACGAGGTGTGCGCCGAGATCCTCGTCCCCTCCGCGGACCTCGCCCGCGCGGACTGGCGCGCCGCCGTCTCCGGGGCCGCCGGGTCCTTCCGTACGACGGCGCTGACCCACCCGTGGCTGTCCTCGGTCCTGGGCCAGGCGGGCCTCGCCTACCTCGGCCCCAACCTGATGTCCTTCTCCGACCGGCTCGCCGCCCTGTTCACGGCCGCCGGCTTCCCCGAGCCGAGTCGGGCGATCGACACCGTCCTGGCGTACGTCATCGGCATGAGCACCACCGAGGCCGCCTGGCTCACCACGGTCGCGCGCTCCGGGGAGACCGAGTCCGGTTTCATCGCCCGCCTCATGCCCGCCGCCGCGGAGGCCGCGGCCGGCCACGACCACCTGAGCGACTCCTACGCGGCGAGCGCCGCGACCGCGGCCCTGGACCCGGTCGCGATCCGCGACACCAAGTTCGCCTACGGCCTGGACGTGGTCCTCGACGGCCTGGCCCTGCGCCTGCCGGGCTGACCCCCGCCGGGACCACCCGCCCGTCAGGCTTGGGGGAGAGCAGCCGGCCCGTACGCCGCCGCGGCCACCGACAGGTCCTCCCAGGCCATGCCCACGCTCTTGAACAGGCGCGGGCGCGACGGGTCGTGGGCGAGGCGGCCGGTGACGAGCTCGGCCAGGTCGCCCGCGATGTGCCCGGCGGTCATCGCTCCCTCGCGCAGCGGGACGATGACGTCGCCCGCCTCGGCGAGCGCAGCCGCCCGGCTCTCCACGACCAGCGTGGACCGGCACACCAGCTCGGTGTCGACCTCGCGCGCGTCCGGCTCGTGCGATCCGACCGCCACCACCGTGGCGTGCCCGGGCACCAGGTGCCCGGGGAAGAGCGGCTCCCTGGACGTGGTGCAGCAGACCACGACGTCGGCGACCGCCACCGCCCCGGCCCCGGCCGCCACCGCCTCCACGCCGGCATCCGCGCACCGGGCCGCGAAGGCCTCCCCGCGCCCGGCGTGCCGCGCGACCACGCTGACCCTGGAGATCGGCCTGACCGCCCGCACCGCCTCGACGTGCCGCAGGGCCTGCGGTCCCGTCCCGAAGACGACCAGGTGCGCCGCGTCGGGCACGGCCAGGGCCCGTACGGCCGCGGCCGAGACCGCCGGCGTGCGCAGCGAGGTCAGGGCCGTGCCGTCGAGCAGCGCCAGCGGGAGCAGCGTCCCCGCGTCGAGCAGCACGTACAGGCCCGAGATCCGCGGCAGGCCGAGCCCCGCGTTGCCGGGGGCGACCGCCGCCAGCTTCACCCCCGCGTACGGGCCGAGCCGCGCGGGCATGAACAGCAGCTGTCCCGCGCCGACTTCGGCCACCGTCCGGGGCACGTCCCGCTCCGGGTCCCACGCGCCGCCGCGCAGGGTCTCCTCCACCGCCGCGATCGCCCGGCGCATCGGCACCAGCCGGTCCAGCTCGGCCGCGTCGATGAGCCGCAGCGATCCGAGGTCCACGTTCACCCCACCCCCAGATAGGCCTCGGCGACCCGGGGATCGTGGGCGAGCTCGCCCACGGACCCCTCGAACAGGCACCTGCCGGTGTCCATCACGTATCCGCGGTCCGCGATCCTCAGCGCGGCCCGGGCGTTCTGCTCCACGAGCAGCACCGCCGTCCCCTGCTCCTTGATGTCCCGCACGAGCCCCATGACGGTCGCCGCCGTCCCCGGCGCCAGCCCCATCGAGGGCTCGTCCAGCATCAGCAGCCGCGGGGCGGCCATGAGCGCCCGGCCGATCGCGACCATCTGCTGCTCCCCGCCCGACAGGCTGCCGCCGGCCTGGGCGCGGCGGTCCGCCAGCTTGGGGAGCAGGCCGTACACGCGGTCGATCCGCGCGGCCACCTCCGCCGGGCGGCGTACGAGATAGGCCCCGAGCTGCAGGTTCTCGTGCACCGAGAGCCTGCTGAAGACGCGCCGCCCCTCGGGTACGTGGACCAGCCCGCGGGCGACGATCTCGTGCGGCTTCGCCCGCGTGATGTCCTCGCCCTCGAACAGGACGCGCCCGCCGCTCGGCCTGACCAGCCCCGAGACGGCGGACAGCGTGGAGGTCTTGCCCGCGCCGTTGCCGCCCAGCAGGACCACGATCTCGCCGGTCCGCACCGACAGCGACAGGCCGTGCAGGGCCTGGACGCCGCCGTAGTGGATGTCGATGTCCTCCAGCTCAAGCAAGGCTGTCCTCCCGGTCGAGCCGCGGGCCCGCGGCGGTGTCGCCGATGTCGCCGGCGGTCTCGGCGTAGTCGGGATCGGCCCCGAGATAGGCGTCGACGACGGCCGGGTCGGCCCAGACGTCGGCGGGCCGGCCGTCGGCGATCTTCCGGCCGAAGTTCAGCACCACCACCCGCCGCGACACCGCACGCACCAGCCGCATGTCGTGCTCGATGAGCACGACCGAGGTGCCCAGCGCGTGGATGCGCCGGATCAGGTCCGTGAGCGCATCCTTCTCCGCCGAGTTGAGCCCCGCCGCCGGCTCGTCCAGCAGCAGCAGGCGCGGCCGCTGGGCCATGCCGCGCGCGATCTCGACCAGCCGCTGCGCCCCGTACGGCAGGTTCCGTACGGCCCCGGCCCGGTCGACGGCGCCGGGGCCCTGCGCGTCCAGGCCCACGAAGTCCAGCCACTGGTGCGCCTCGTCCGTGCCCTGCCGCTCCGAGCGCCTGTAGCGCGGGGTGCGCAGCAGCGCGTCGAGCACGTGCTGGCCGCCGCGCAGGTGCAGTCCGGCCCGGACGTTGTCGAGCACCGACAGCTCGGGGAAGAGCCGCAGGTTCTGGAAGGTCCGGCACACGCCCCGGGCGGCGACGGCCGAGGGCCGGGCCCCGGTCACGTCGTGCCCGGACACCAGGATGCGGCCGGCCGTCGGACGGTAGAAGCCGGTGACGGAGTTGAACAGCGAGGTCTTGCCCGCGCCGTTGGGGCCGATCACCGAGACGATCTCGTCCGGCCCGACGGCCAGGTCCACGCCGTCCACGGCGCGGATGCCGCCGAAGACCACGTGCACCCCCTCGACGGAGAGCAGCGGGGGAGCGGCCTGGGAAGCGGCCACCGGGGTGGTCTCGGCGGTCATCGGGCGCCCTCCTGCGCGGGTACGGGTGGTGGGACCGCGGCGCCGGAACGGCGCGCGGTGGCCGCCGGTTCGCGCGCCGCGCGCGGCCACAGGCCCTGCGGCCGGAGCACCATGACGGCGATGAGCACCAGCCCGAAGGCGAAGTACCGGTTGTCGGCGACCCCGCGCAGCAGTTCGGGCACGAGGCTGATGCACACGGCCCCGATCACCACCCCGCGCAGGCTGCCCATGCCGCCGAGCACCACGGCCATCAGGACGAGCGCGGACTGGATGAAGCGGAAGCTCTCGGGGGAGACCGCGGACAACTGGGCCGCGAAGAGCACCCCGGCCAGCCCGCCCCAGACCGCCCCGAAGACGTAGGCGGCGAGCTTGACCCGGTAGGTGTGCACGCCCATCGCCTCGGCGGCGTCCTCGTCCTCGCGGATGAACCGCCAGGCCCGGCCCATGCGCGAGCGGTCGAGACGGCCGGCGAGCAGGACCGCCAGCGCGACGATCACGACGACGACGTAGTAGAGGGACACCGGCCCCTCCAGGCCGAACCCGAACAGGGACAGGCCGGGGATCCCGTAGATCCCGGAAGGCCCTCCCGTGATGTCCAGGTTGTTCGCCACGATGCGGATGATCTCGCCGAACCCGAGGGTCACGATGGCGAGGTAGTCGCTGCGCAGCCGCAGGGTCGGAATGCCGACGATCACCCCGGCCAGCACCGTCACGGCGATCACCACCGGGACCGTCTGTACGAGGGAGAGGCCGAACTCGGTGCTGAGGACGCCCGCGGTGTACGCGCCGACCGCGAAGAAGGCGGCGTACCCCAGGTCGAGGAGTCCGCAGTAGCCGACCACGATGTTGAGCCCGACCGCGAGCATCACGAAGATCGCGGCACTGGTCATCACGTTGAGCGCGTAGGGAGTGGCGATCAGGAACGGCGCGAACACCGCACAGGCCAGCCCGACGGGCCCCGCCCCGCGGCTCTGCGCGAGGCTTCGTATCCGGCTGTTCACACGCGCTCCTGTTCTCGGGCGCCGAGCAGGCCCGTGGGGCGCACGCTCAGCAGGACGATGAGGAAGCCGAAGGCGAACACGTCGCGCCACTCGCCGCCCAGCCAGTAGGAGCCGAAGGACTCCAGGAGGCCGAGCACGAGCCCGCCGAGCATGGTTCCCTTCAGGTTTCCGATGCCGCCGATGACGGCCGCGGTGAAGGCCTTGAGCCCGATGATGAAGCCCATCAGGAAGTCGATCTTCCCGTAGAACATCCCGGCCATCACGCCCGCGGCGCCCGCCAGCGCGGACCCCACGAAGAAGGTCCGCGAGATGACCTTGTCGACGTCGATGCCCATCAGGAGGCTGGCCTTCTGGTCCAGCGCGATGGCGCGCATCGCACGCCCCTCCCGGCTGCGGTTGATCCAGGCGTCGAGCCCGAGCATCAGGACCACGGCGACGCCCATCAGCAGCAGTTGCTGGGGGGTGAAGCGCGCACCGAACAGGTTGAGCGCCCGCCCGTCCAGCCGCATGGGGTAGACCTGCGGGTTGGGGCCGACCGCGATGCGCACGCCGTACTCGACGACGAAGGACGCGCCGACCGCCGTGATCAGCAGCGAGAGCCGGGGGGCCTTGCGCAGCGGCCGGTAGGCCACCCGCTCGATCAGCACCCCGGCCGCCCCGGTCGCCAGCATGGACACGACCAGCACCAGCAGCAGGGCCAGTACCGGGATCGAGGCGGAGAACCCGCCCAGGGCGCCGAGCAGCCACAGGCCCGCGAAGGCGCCGAGCATGTAGATGTCGCCGTGGGCGAAGTTGAGCAGCCTGATGACCCCGTACACCAGGCTGTAGCCCAGGGCTATGAGCGAGTAGAACGCCCCGACGAAGAGGCCGTTCCAGATGAGCTGCACCATGGGGACCGGCTACTTTCCGTCGTCCGCGCGGACGAAACGGCCGTCCCGCCAGACCAGGATCACGAAGCCGCCCGAGGACAGGGTCCGGTCGGCGGTGAAGGTCAGCGGGCCGGAGAACAGCTTGAAGTCCTTGATCTGCGTGAGGGCCGCGACCACCTCGGTGTCTCCGGTGGAGCCCGCCCGCTTGATCGCTTCGGCGGCGAGCCGCACGGCGTCGTAGGACTGCGTCGAGAACGGGCCGGGCGCGGAGCCGAACTCCTTGCGGTACGAGGCGGTCCAGGCCTCGCCGCCCTCGATCGTCTCGGGGGTCTGCGTCATGGTGGCGAGCACCCCGCGGACGTTGTCGGCGCCGGCGATCTCGGCGAGCGACGGGCTGACCGCGCCGTCCGCCACCATGATCCGGCCCTGGTAGCCGGCCTGCTTCAACTGCCGGATGAGCAGGCCGCCCTCCTTGTCGTAGCCCGTCCAGTAGATGAAGTCGGGGTTCGCGCCGAGCACCTCGCCGACGGTGGCGCTGTAGTCGCTCTCACCGGGGGTGAGCGCGGCCGCGGCCACCTGCTCGGGACCGCCCGGGCGCCCCAGCCGGGGGTCCATCAGCGTCGCGATGTTCTTCGCGTAGCTGGTGTTGTCGTGGATGACCGCGACCCGCTTGGAACCCGACTTGTCCATCAGGGCGATGGCGGCGTCCGCCTGCTGGGTGCCCGTTCCGTTGATCAGGAACGTGCTCTTGATCCCCTGCTTGTACAGGTCGTCCGAGTTGGCCGCCGGGATGATCATCGGGATCTTCGCCTTGGAGAAGACCGGCAGGGTGGGGAGCGTCGCGCCCGAGCAGTACCCGCCGACCGACAGGGCGATCTTCGAGGTGACGAGCTTGGTCGCCGCGGCGACCGCGGTCTTCGGATCGCAGGCGTCGTCCTCGACGCGCAGCTCCAGCTTGCGCCCGAGGACCCCGCCGGAGGCGTTGATCTCGTTCACGGCCAGCTGGGCGCCGTTCTTCATGTACGGGCCGATGTCCGCGCTGCTGCCGGACATCGGGACGGCCATGCCGAGCGCGATCGGGCCCGACGAGCCGGCCTTCGCGTCGTCGGCGCCGAGCAGACCCTGGCCGCAGCCGGTCGTCAGCAGACCCGCGACCGCGAGGACCGCGACCAGGGCGGATTTCCGGATCATGTGGAGATGTCTCGCTTTCGAAATCGTGCGCACGGTTGTCTCTTCACTTCCGTCCGGGCGGGCCGCAAGGCCCGCCGGCGGCCTCTTCCGAGGCCGGTTCCCCGAGGCCGAGTTCCCTCGAGCCCAGTTCCTTCAGGACGCGTGCCATCCGGTCGAGGGCGGCGGCCAGGTAGGCGGGATCGTGTCCGTGCGTGATGCGCACGTGCCCCTCCACGCCGAAGTGCGCGCCCGCCCCGACCAGTACGCCGCCCCGCACCCGCAGCGCCTCGGCGACCTCGATGCTCGGCAGGTCGACGTGGTACTTGAGGAATCCGAGCGCCGTGGCCTGCGGCTCCACCACGGAGACCAGCTCCGGATGGGCGTCCGCCCACTCCCGCAGCCAGGTCCAGCTCTCCCGGATCAGGGCGCGGTAGCGGCCGGTCAGCCGCTGCCGGGTGCCGTCGGCCAGGGCGATCTCGGCGAGCGCCATGGAGACCGACCCGGTGGAGACGGCCGCGTACTCGTGCCGCCGCCACAGGTCCGGCAGGATCTGCGCCGGCGCGACCAGCCAGCCCACGCGCAGCCCCGGCATCCCGAAGGCCTTCGACAGGCTGCCCACGCAGACCACCCGCTCGTAGCGGCCCCAGAAGCTGGGGGTGGTCGCGTCGGTGGACAGCTCGGTGCCGCGGTGCACCTCGTCGGCGAGGATCCACGCGCCGGCCCCGGCGGCCACCGCCACGATCTCGTCCATCTCCCGCTCGGTCAGGATCGTCCCGGTCGGGTTGTTCGGGTTCGTCAGCGAGATGAGCCGCGTGCCGGGGCGCACCGCCGCGCGCAGGGCGTCCAGATCGGGCCGCCAGCCGTCGGCGGGCGTCGAGTGCACCTCCTCCACCCGGGCCCCGAGGTTGACCGCGGCACCCCACACCTGCCGGTAGCCGGGCGACAGGGTCACCACGTGGTCGCCCGGACGCACCAGGGTCTCCAGGGCGATCGCGTTGGACTCCGCCGCCCCGACCGTGACGATCACGTCGTCCGCCGTACCGCAGTGGTGCTCGGCGATCAGCCGGCGCAGCGTCTCGCCGCCGCGCTCCGGCGGGTAGTGCAGCGGGGTGTCGAGCAGCCGCTCCAGCGCGCTGCCGTCACCGCCGCTGCCGTCACCCCCGCCGTCGTCCAGCAGTTCGCGCATCGTCACCGGCTGGCAGCCGCTGTCGGCGAGGCTGAACTCGGCCGCCCCGTCGTCGCGGGACTGCCATTCCAGAAGTTCGAACGGTTCAAAGTCCATGGATCTCCCCCTCGGACGGCGGGCCGGTTCCGCGCCGCTACCAGGCACTGTCGGTCTTCTTCGGGTCCCGCTCGACGACCGGGCCGAGGGCCTCGTCGATCCGCTCCAGCAGAGCGGCGTCGAGGATGACCCCCGCCGCCTCCGCGTTGCTGCGCACCTGCTCGGGGCGGGAGGCCCCGACGATCGCGGCGGCCACGTTGGGGTTCTGCAGGGTCCAGGCGACGGCCAGCTGAGCCATGGTCAGACCGGCCTCGCGGGCCAGCGGGGCCAGCAGCTGCACCCGCTCCAGCACCTCCTCGCCCATGAAGGCGCCGACCCAGTTCGCCCCGTTCTCGTCGGCGGCGCGGGAGGCGGCCGGCGGGGGACGGCCCGGCAGGTACTTGCCGCTGAGCACCCCCTGCGCGACGGGCGACCACACGATCTGGCTCAGCCCCTCCTGCTCGCAGAGCGGGACGACCTCCTCCTCGATGACCCGCCAGAGCATCGAGTACTGCGGCTGGCTGGCCACGAAGCGCTCCAGCCCGAGCTCGTCCGCGAGCGCCAGCGCCTCGCGGATCTCCTGCGCGGTCCACTCGGAGACGCCGATGTACAGGACCTTGCCCTGCCGGATCAGGTCGTCGAAGGTCCTCAGGGTCTCCGCGAGCGGCGTCCCCCGGTCGAACCGGTGCGCGTGGTACAGGTCCACGTAGTCGGTGCCCAGCCGGCGCAGGGACGCGTGCACGGACTCCAGGATGTGCTTGCGCGACAGCCCGCTGTCGTTGGGTCCGGTGCCCGTCGGCAGGCACACCTTGGTGGACAGCTCCACCGACTCCCGGCGGTGCCCCTTGAGCGCGCGGCCGAGGACCTCCTCCGCCCGGGTGCCCGCGTAGACGTCGGCCGTGTCGAAGGTGGTGATGCCCACGTCCAGCGCGGCCCGCACGCAGGCGACGGCGGTCTCCTCGTCGATCTGCGACCCGTGGGTGAGCCAGTTGCCGTAGGCGATCCTGCTGACCATCAGACCGCTGTTGCCGAGACGGCTGAACTTCATCGGTTCTCTCTCTGCGCGGGGCGGGAGACCGCTTCGATCTCCACCCGGTTGTCGTGGAATACGGCTCCGCCGCCCATGTCCGCGTCCCGCTCCTCGACGGTCGCGGTCGATCCCGAACCACCGTTGAGCTTGGGCCAGTTGCCCTTCGGGCTGGAGGCGACGCCCGGCCGGACGGTGTCGTCCACCCGCAGCTCGGCCTCGAAGGAGCCGCGGTCGTTGAAGACCCGCACCTTCTCGCCCGAAAGCAGGCCGCGGGCCTGTGCGTCCTGCGGATGCACGACGACGTGGGCCTCACCGGCCCTGCGGCGCAGCGCGGGCTTGTTCCCGAAGACGGTGTTGAGGAAGAAGTGCGAGGCACCGGTGAGCAGCACCAGCGGAAAGCGGCCGGCCAACTCCGGATCCGACACCTCTCGCGCCGGGGTGAACCCGGCCAGGGGGTCGAGCCCGTCCGCGCGGGCCCTCTCCGAGACGAACTCGAGCTTCCCCGACGGGGTGGGGAAGCCGTCCGCGTACGGGGCGAAGTGCTCGGGGTAGGAGAGCCGGACCCAGCCCCGCTCGCGCAGGCCCTCCAGCGTGATCCCCTCCAGGGAGGGGTGCGGGGAGTCGAGCAGCTGCCGCGCGAGCTCCTCGTCGGAGTCGTACAGCGAGGGCTCCTCCAGCCCCATGTACCGCGCCAGCCGGCGGAAGGTCTCGGTCGTCGACAGGCACTCCCCGGGCGGCTCGACGGCCGGCTCGTTCCAGGTGAGGTAGACGTGCCCGTAGCCGTCGTGCAGGTCCATGTGCTCGGGCTGCATGGTCGCCGGCAGCAGGATGTCCGCGTAGTCGGCCGTATCGGTCTGGAAGTGGTCGAGCACGACCGTGAAGAGGTCCTCGCGCTCCAGCCCGCGCCGGATGCGGTTCTGGTCGGGCGAACTGGCCACCGGGTTGGCCCCGTAGACCACCAGCGCCTTGACCGGCGGGTCCGAAGCCTCCAGCAGCCCCTCCGCCAGCCTCGTCATCGACAGGCCGCGCACCGGTTTCTTCAGCAGGTCGTCCCGGTACAGCGCCTCGCGGTTGCCGCCGAAGTACCCGTCCGTCGTGTAGTGCAGACCGCCTCCGGGGAGCGCCCAGTCGCCCGTCACCCCCGGAATGCACGCGAGCGTCCGTACGGCCGTGCCGCCGCCCGCGTGCCGCTGGATGCCCTGCGCGACCCGGATCGCGGTGGGCCGCGTGGTGGCCAGTGCCTCGCCCAGGCGGACGATCTGCTCCTCATCGACGCCCGTGATCCGCGCGACATTCTCCGGCGTGAACTCCAGGACCCGCTCGCGGAACTCCTCCCAGCCCACCGTGTGGCGCTCCAGGTACGCGCGGTCCTCGGCGCCCATGGAGACCACGACGTTGAGCAGGCCCAGGGCCAGCGCCGCGTCCGTGCCCGGCAGCGGCGCGAGGTGCTCGTCCGCTCCCTGCGCCGTCTTGGTCCGCACCGGATCGATCGCCACGACGCGCGCACCGGCCCGCCGTGCCGCCTGGATCGGCTTCCACAGGTGGTGGCCCGAGGTGAGCGTGTTGGTGCCCCACAGCAGGATCAGCCGCGACGCGCTCAGGCTCATCGGATCCAGGCCCCGGCTGCTGCCCAGCGTGTACTCCAGACCGGCGAGGCCCGCGATCGAGCAGATCGTCATGTCGTGGCGCGACGCGCCCAGCACGTTCCACAGCCGGCTTCCCGCCCGCCCCTGCAACCCCTGCAGGAACCCCAGCGTGCCGGTGCCCTGGTACGGCCAGATCGCCTCGCCGCCGTACTCCTCGACGATGCCCGTGAGCCGCCCGGCGATCTCCGTCAGCGCCTCGTCCCAGGAGATCCGCTCGAAGCGCCCCTCGCCCTTGGCGCCGACCCTGCGCATCGGGTGCATGAGCCGGTCGGGGGCGCGCGTGTGCTCCAGGAACTGATTGACCTTCACGCACAGCGCGCCCTGCGTGTACGGGTGTTCCGGGTTGCCCTGCAGTTTGACGGCGGCGCCGTCCTCGACCGTCAGCAGCCAGCTGCACCCGTCCGGGCAGTCCAGCGGGCACGCCCCCGGAATGGTTCTCGACTCTGTCACGGTGTTCCGTCCTCGGGATGTGCGTTCGCGCCGGGGCGGCGCCCGGGGGCGCCGCCCCGGCCGCGCTTCACTGGAGTTCCAGCTCCAGCTCCACCAGGGCGGTGGCGGCCAGGAGGCGCTGGTGCACTTCCTCGTAGGTGTCGGCCTCGACGTACACGTACGTCGCGTCCTGCTGCACGGCCTCGGGTACGGTGACCAGCCGCGCGCCCGGGTCCAGTACGACCTCGATGTCGTAGACCCCGGCGCTGGACCGGGCGTCGCCCAGGCCGTTGATGGCCTTGAGGGTGCCGGGGACCTCCGGGCACACGGCCCGGTAGCCCGCGTAGCCCTTGCGCTGCGGCGTGATCGTCGGACGGTGGCCGAGGGCGATCTCGATGGCGGCGCCCATCAGGTCGACGCCGAGCGAGCGGCCGATGATCTGCGGCACGCGCTGGCCGGCCGGGCGGGGGTGCAGTTCGAGCAGGCGCGGGCCGCGGCTGGTCATCCGCATCTCCGCGTGCACCACCGCGTTGTCCAGGCCGAAGCCCTTGATGGTCAGCTCGTTGGCCGCGAACGCGGTGGCCACCGTCTCGGCGTCGAAGGCCGTGGGGGTGATGAACTCCACCTCGGGGAAGACGGGGCCGGGCATCAGCTCGGGGTTGTCGGAGATGTTGTGGAAGAGGATCTCGCCCTCGAACACCAGGGCGTCCACCGTGACCTCGAGGCCGTCGAGGTACTCCTCCACCACCAGGTCGGAGCAGTCGCTGAGGTTGAGCCCCACCTCGCGGGCCTTGTCGAACGCGGCCTCGACCTCCTCGGCCCTGTGGGCGAGGACCACACCCGCGCTGCCGGTGCCGTACGTCGGCTTGATGACGACCGGGTAGCCGATCTCGGCGACGGCCGCCCGGGCCTCCTCCAGGGTGCGGACCAGGATGCTGGCCGCCGAGGGCAGGCCGAGCTCCGCGAAGCGGCGGCGCATGGCCGCCTTGTCCCGCAGGGCCGCGGCGGCGGACGGGGAGGGGCCGTTGAACCCGAGGGTCTCGGCGACCTGCGCCATCACGGGGACGGCGCTGTCGAAGGTGGTGATGATCCCGTCGACCCGCTGGGCGCGGCAGTACTCCACCACCGCGGCGACGGTCTCCTCGAAGTCCGTGTAGTTCTCGACCGGCAGCGAGAGGACGTCGTCGCAGTACTCCTTCTCCCAGGTCGCGTTCTCCTTGATCAGGACGGTACGGATGCCCCGTGCCCGGGCGGCCTGGAAGAGCAGCGGCTTGGAGGGGCCGGCCGCACCGAGGATCAGAAGGGTCCGGTCCTCGAGCGCGGGGCCCGCGGATGCAGAGTTGTCGGCCATGGCCGTCCTTTCGATGGTGTGACAGCAGTGGGAGGTGTGTGGTTCAGGCGCCCCGCGGCGCCCGGGCCCGGGCCGCGCGGCCCGTCCGGCGCAGCAGCGCCCAGAGCAGCGCGGCCGAGGCCGTGAGGGAGAGCGCCATGACGGCGAACATCAGCCAGGCGGGCACGAAGGCCCCGCCGATCCCGATGGCGACCGCGAAGAGCAGCTGCACCACGGACGAGGCGAACTGCACGCCGCTCAGGACCCGGCCGAGCACCGCGTCGGGCGTCTTGGCCTGGACGTAGGCGGGGAAGAGGATGCTCGAACAGCTCAGGGTGAGTCCGAGCGCCGTCGCCGCGACGAGCGAGAGGCCCATCCGCGGGATGACGGCGAACACCAGCATCGTCCCGGCGACCGCGAGCAGGGAGAGCACCAGCGTGCGCAGCTCGTCGCGGATCCGGGCCGCGTAACGGGAGATCAGTACGCCGCCCAGCAGCGCCCCGACCCCCCAGACCCCTTCGAGCAGACCGAAGCCGGCCGGACCCGCGCCCAACTGGTCCTTGGCGAAGACCGGCAGGAGCACGTTGGCCGCGGCCAGGACGCTCGGCGGGAGGATGGAGAAGACGGTGACGAGCAGATGGGTGCGGTCCGCGGCCACGACCTTGGCCGCGACGGCCAGGTCCTGGCGCCAGCCGCCGCCGGCGCCGCCCTCGCTCACGGCCGGCGCCGCGGCACCGGGTACGAGCTGCAGGCAGCCGGCGGCCGCCAGGTAGCACGCGGCGGCGGTCCACAGACCGATGCCCACGCCGCCCCCGCCGACCAGGAGCCCGCCGAGCGCGGAGGCGGCGATGCCGCCTCCCTGGGTGGCGATCTGCCAGACGGCGTTGCCGCCGACCAGCTTCTCGCGGGGCAGGACCTGCGGCAGCATGGCGCCGTAGCAGGGCAGCGTCACCGCGTTGCCCAGCCCCAGGAGCAGGGTGACCCCGTAGAGCTGCCACAGGGCGAGCGGACCCGCCGCGTGCAGGGCGGCGAGGGCGACGACCGCGCCGGCCCTGGCCAGTTCGGCGATCTGCCCGATCCGCCGGCGGTCGTAGCGGTCGATGAGCACGCCGCCCTGCAGCGCCGCGAACAGGCTCGGCACCGTCATGGCGACCGCCAGACCGGCGATCTGCGTGCTCCCGCCGCCCTCGTCGATGAGGAGCCAGGCGGCCGCGATGAAGAAGATCCCGGCGGCGGCCACCGAGGTGAGCCGGGTGGCCAGGAGCGGCAGGAAGCCGCCCGGGGCGAGCGCCGGGCCCGGAGCGAGCGAGGTCATGCCGCGGCCCCGCAGCCGTCCGCCGCGGCGGCCCGGTCGACGCCGGCCGTCGCGGCGGCCCGCAGCCGGTCGAGGAACGCGGGGGCGAAGCGGCCCTCCGCGACCGGCTCGGCCTCGCCCGTCATGGTGACCGAGCCGTCCTCGCCGATCGAGATCCCGACGGATCCGCCGGCCATCTCCACCGTGACCCGGCCGTCCACCAGGCCGAGCCGGTGGGCCGCGGCCGCGGCGGCGCAGGCACTGCTGCCCGAGGCGAGGGTGTACCCCGCCCCGCGCTCCCACACCTCGATCTGGAGGGTGCCGCGGTCCACCACCCGCGCGAACTGCACGTTGGTGCCCGCGGGGAAGCGCGGGTGCCGGGCGATGAGCGGCCCCAGCTCCTCGGCGAGCGGGGCCGAGACCTCGTCCCGCACCACGACCGTGTGGGGATTGCCCAGCTGGAGGTGGGTGACGGTCAGGCGCAGCTCCCCGACGAGGAGTTCGGAGGTCACGCCCTCCTCGAAGGAGGCACGCCCCATCTCCACCCGTACCCGGCCCGCGGCGAAGTCCAGGACCTCGGCCCGGGAGTCGCCCGCCACGGTCCGCAGGACCACGGACGGCCGCGCCGCGCCGTGCTGCCCGGCCCCGTGGTGCTCGTTCCCGTCGTGCTCGTTCCCGTAGTGCTCGGCCAGGTACAGGGCGAACATCCGCAGGCCGTTCCCGCTCTTCTCGCAGGCGCTGCCGTCGGAGTTGAAGATCCGCAGTTCGACCGGGGCGCCGGGGCGCGGAACCTCCAGCGGTCCGATCAGGACGCCGTCGGCCCCCACGCCCACGTGCCGGTCGCACAGCAGCCGGACCGTTTCGGCGGTGGCGGTGAACTCCACCCGCTGGGGGTCCAGTACGAGGTAGTCGTTGCCCAGCGCCTGGTACTTCGTGAAGTCGCTCATCGCTCGATGCCCTCGGGTCGCGGTGCGGGTCAGGCCGGGCGGTCGGCGAGCGCGGCCTCGTCGTGGTCGTCGCCGTACCACTTCTCGCTCCAGCGGGAGAAGGCGACGATGACGATGTCCCGGTGGCCGGGGCCCCCGTCGGCCGACAGGACGTCCGTGACGTCGTGGGCCAGCGCCCGGTCGTCGAGCAGGACGGCCTGGCCGGGGTCGAGGGTGCCCTCCCAGAAGGGGGCGTCCGCGCCCGGCTCCCAGAGACGGGTCTCGCCGCCGGCCACGTTCTCGCGGCGGAAGACGGCGATCATGACGAACTCGTGCCCGTCGTGGTGCACGCCCTCGGGCGTCAGCGGGCCGGGGCGCCCGCCGTCCGCACGCGTCCGGTTCTGGTGGACGTTGATCTGCCAGTCCTCGGAGCGGTCCAGACCGAGGGCCTCGGCGCCGACGGCGATCAGCGGGGTGAAGTCCACCTCGATCGGCTCGTAGCCGCGCCGGATGCCGCCGCCGACCGAGTTGAACGTCTTGTACGTGGTGTAGTCGCGGTGCGGCAGCAGTTCGAAGTGCCAGGTGTCGTCCTTGGGGGACAGGCGGTACTGGTCGAACCGCTTGAAGCGCGTGCCGTTGCCCATGTAGTCGTCGACCGGGAGGTCCTCGTAGCTGGCGAGGATCTCGGCGGAGACCTCGGGCAGGTCGATGACGGAGAAGCCCTGGCTGTTCAGGGGCATGACAAAGCCTTTCGAGCAGTGGAAGTGGTGGGGGGATCGCGAGGGCGAGGGGGCGGCGGCTCAGACGGCCGCGGCGGGCATCCGCTCGTCGAGGTAGCGCGCGGAGGAGTTCAGGCGCCACAGGGTGCCGCGGGCGATGGCGCGGCGCATGCGGGCGGACTCGGCGGCCGGCACGACGACGTTGTGGAACCAACCCGCGGCGTGCTGGGAGTCCACCGTGATGTGCAGGCGGTGGTAGACGATGCCGATGTCCGGCAGGCCCAGGCGCTCCCAGGCGTGCACGACCTGCACGAAGCGGTCGGGAACCATCCACTCGGTCATCCCGAGGAAGCCGACGGCCTCCGGGTAGAACTGGCGGTACCGCGAGAGCATCACCGCGAGGTTGCCGGACAGCAGGGCGTTGGCCGTGAGGCTGCGCTCCAGCTCGTCGTCCGGGATCTCGAAGACCTCGAAGATCTTGTTGAACAGCAGGGTGTGCACCTGCTCGAGATCGCCGTTGCCCATCTCGTCCCAGAAGTTGGCGGCGATCTCCATCTTGGCCTTGCCGGAGGTGCCGACCTGCATCATCGCCAGGAGGTCGTCGAAGCGTCCGTCGACCACGGACTCCTGCATCACGTAGGTGCGCAGGTCGTCGGCGGTCGCCTGGTTGCGGATGAACTCGTGGTAGTACGCGTGCTTGAAGACCCGGTGGCCGCGGGCGAGCTGCTTGAGCCAGGACAGGTAGGCGTGAGGGTCCTCGGGAGCCTCGGCGAGCAGGCCCGGCTCGATCCGGGCGTCCTCGGCGTGGGCCGTCGCGTCCTCGATGAGCCGGGTGATCTCGTGCACCACGACCGAACCCTCGGCCGTCGGTCCGTCGGGGATCAGCGTGTGCAGCCGGTAGATGCGTGCGAGGAGCAACTGCTGTGCGTAGAAGGCGTCCTGATTGCCAATCAGGGCTTCGTCGTTGAGTCCGCGGACGCCGTCGAGGAGGATTTCCCGGGCCTCGCCCGCAAAGGCGGCGTCGACCTCGTCGACGGGCTTGGTGAGCCACTCGGAGATCTCGTTGACGAAAGCGAGGGGATCGGTCGGGGCCGTGGTCCGAACGTGCAGCTCACGGGTTTCCATATATATAAGTTCCTTGTGTATGTGTTCACGCCAATGGCCCATCTGCCTGAATGGTCCGGGGCATGAGGGTGACCGGGGCCGACGGGATTTGTCGGTCCGGATTCGGCGAGCGCGCGCCTGCATTCTTCGATTCATCGCGCCGGGCGTCGTCGCCGGCGTGCGGATTGCCGAGTGCCGGGCTTTACTGCCAGCCGGCGTCTTCGGTCGTGGGCGTCGGCGTGGGCGTCGGCACCGGCGCGGGCGCCTGCCAGCCGGCGTCGTTGGCCGGAGCCGAGACCTGCGCGGACGCGGCGACGGCCACGACCGGAGCGCTGATGCCCACTGCTACTGCGAGTACGACTGCCGTTCCCAGAACCTTCGCTCGACGCATCGTCTTTCCCTCCCCGTATGCGGCTTCGGCGGATCACTCGTCGCCGATCACTGATTCCGATTCTGGCCATCGGCCGATCCGACCTGAAGGGGATCCGGGGCGAGCAAAGTGGCCATGTCCTCAGGAGGACAAAGGTCGTTGGGGATCGTCGCGCAGCGTGGTCGCCGTCGTCACCACTCAGGGATGGGCAGCATCGGGACCTCGGCGCGCAGCAGCCGCCACCCGGACAGCCACGGATGGGCGGCGCGGGCGGCGCGCCACAGCTCCCCCGCGGCGGCCTCGGCCTCGGCGAGCGAAGGAGCCCGCAGGTAGACGCCGAGGACGGGGTCGGCCGCGGTCTCCGCGTGGACGGCGATGTGGACGACGTCCGCGCACCCGGCCGCTGCCTCGGTCATGGCCGAGGCGGTGCGTCCCGGCAGCGGCTCGCCGGACGGGTGTGACGACAGGTGGACATGTACGAGATACATGGGTGACCTTGGGGACGGTTGGGGGACTGACCGTGCTGATTGGGCTGAAAATCGATCCCGAGCGCTGATTTCCAGCCAGCCATAGAGGTAGGAACCGGATTCCACGCTTAAGGGGCAGGGAGAAACTCCCGCGTCCGGCCGGTTGCGGTCGGATAGTCTTGCCATCACTATTCCGCGCGCGAAAGCGGAATGGGTGTGTAACGGGAGAAAACTGAATGCTGACTCGACTGGGGATTGATTCGGTCACCGAATCCGTGTATCGGACCATGCTGGCCCACCCACAGGGCGACGTCCTGGAGTGGGCCGCCCTTTTGAGGCTGTCCGAGGCGGAGGTGCGCCGCGCCCTGGGCCGTCTCAGCGAACTGGCGCTGGTGCGCGCCTCCGCCGACGACGCGTGCCAGATCCGGGCCGTGAACCCGATCCTGGGTCTGGAAGCCCTGATCGCACGTCAGCAGGCAGAGCTGGCCGCGCAGCAGCAGCAGGTCGAGGCGAGCCGTGCCGCGGTGGCGGAACTGGTCGCGGAGTACGCGCACCAGCACTCGCCCGCCGCGGGCGTCGGGATGCAGTACCTGGACGGGATCGACTCCATCCGCGAACACATCGAGACGTTCAACAGCGAGGTCAGGGAGGAGTTCTTGACCTTCGCCCCCGGCGGCCCGCAGACCCCCGCCAACATGGAGGCCTCGCGGCCCATCAACCAGAGCCTGCTCGAACGCGGCGTGAAGATGCGCACCGTCTACCTCGACAGCATCCGCCGTGACCCGCCGACCGTAATGCATGCCGAGTGGCTGGAGAGCCTCGGTGCGCAAATCCGCACCACGCCGAGCCTGCCGAACCGGATCATCATCTACGACCGCGAGGTGGCCCTGATCGCCGCCGACACCGACAACACCGCCGTCGGCGCGGTCGTCGTGACCAGTCCGGGCCTGATAGCGATCCTGTGCGCCCTGTTCGACAGCGTCTGGGAGTCCGCGGAACCGCTCGGCTCCCCGGCACGGCCCGACCCGGGGGAGCTCACCAAGCAGCAGGTCGAACTCATCCGGCAGATGGCCCTGGGCCGCACGGACGAGGCGATCGCCAACAGCCTGGGCGTCTCCACGCGCACCGTGCGCCGCGCCTCGGCCGGACTGCTCCAGCACCTCGACGCGCGCAGCCGGTTCCAGGCCGGCGTGCATGCCGTCCAACGCGGCTACCTCCGTTCCTCGTCCGAGTAGCCCCCGGTCCGCCGCCACCGGTTGTCTGTCCAGGCCGGCGGGCCCCTCACCTCCGAGGATCTGGCCGCGAGAGGTCATGTCTCCTACCGGCCAGGACGATCGCCCCTGCCGCTCCCCGCGGTGGCACATGATCCTGCTGGAGCGAAGCCGACGGCCTCGCCGCGGTCCGGCCGACAGGGCCCGGACCGACCAGTGGAAGGGGAGCGGTCATGTCCAGCGGCAGAACCGTGCTGTTCGTCAACACCCGGCCGAGCCCCGCGGAGGCCGAGCCCTGCTACGAGGCGGCGCGTTCGCTGGGGCTGGACGTGGTCCTGCTCGCGGACAACCCCGTCGCCGTGCAGGAGGGGTACCTCGCCGAGTGGGTCCCGGTGGACACCTTCGACCTGCCGGCGCTCGTCGCCGCCGCCCGCGGGGTCGCCGAAGTCCGCGATGTCGTCGGCGTGGTGTGCTGGGGCGACCGCGACGTCGAGGGCGTGGCCGCGGTGGCCGAGGCCCTCGGGCTGCCGGGCAACACGCCCCTGGCCGCCGCGACCGCCCGCAACAAGGCGCTCACCCGCGCCGCCCTGGCCGGCTCCTGCCCCGACCTGACCCCGGCCTTCGCCCGGGTGAGCACCGAGGAGGAACTGGAGCAGGCCCTCGTACGGGTCCCGCTCCCGGCCGTCCTCAAGCCGGTCAGCGCCTCCGCCAGCAAGGGGATCTACTCGGTCTCCACCCACGAGGAGGCGAAGGACGCCTTCGAGCAGCTGCGGCGCTACACCGACCCGGCGAACGACCCGATCTTCCGCTACAACCCCGGGCAGCTCCTGCTGGAGCAGCGCATCGAGGGCACCGAGCACAGCGTCGACGGCATCGTCCGCGACGGCCGGCTCGTCGCGGCGGCCGTCACCGACAAGTTCGTCCGGGAACCGTTCTTCATCGAGTACCTCCAGACCCACCCCACCAGCCTCGGCGAGGAGGTCCAGGCCCGCGTGCTGGACGCCGCCGCGCGGACCGTCGCCGCGCTGGGCCTGGGCACCACGGCGATCCACCTCGAGCTGAAGGTCACCGCCGAGGGTCTGCCCGTGGTGCTGGAGCTCAACAGCCGCACCGGCGGCGGCTACATCACCACCCACCTGATCCCGCTCAGCCGCGGTTACTCCTTCCTCCAGCAGGTGCTGATCGCCGTCTGCGGACTCGGCTCCAGCGCCGCCGTGCCGCCCGCGCACCTCGTGGCCGGCTCCTGGCAGGTCCTCTCCGACCGGGAGGGCAAGCTCGGCGCCGTCGAAGGCGTCGCCGCCGCACTCGCCGTCCCCGGAGTCCTGCACTTCGCCCAGGACGCGCCCATCGGGACCGCGGTGGCCCAGCCGCCCGCGAGCTTCACCAGCGCCGTGCTCGGCAGCCTCATCTCCCGCGGGCCCTCCCACGCGAGCGTGACGGCAGCCCTCGAAGCCGCACAGGCCCTCGTACGCCCGGAAGTCGAGTAGCCCATGCACCAGCACCAGCACCAGCACCAGCACCAGCACCAGCCCCTCGTCCTCGTCCTCGGCGGCGGCGGACCGGCCGGCCACGTCGCCGACTGGTCCCGCCGCACCGCCGGACAAGCCGCCCGGCGCGGCATCCGCCTGATCGTCGCCGACCTGCCCGAGAACCTGGCGGGCGTGGCCGGCCTCCCCTCCGTCGTCGAGACGGCCGAGGTCGACTACCGGGACGCCGAGGCGTGCACGGCGCTCGCCACCGCCGTCCACGCGCGCCGCCCGCTCGACGCCGTCATCGGCTTCCGGGAGTACTCCCTGATCCCGGCCGCGACCGCCGCCGCCGCGCTCGGCCTCCCGTGGAACAGCGTGGAGTCCGTCCGCACCGCCCGCACCAAGGACCTGTGCCGCGCCGCGGTCGCCGCCGCGGGACTGCCGCAGCCGCAGTGCCACCGGGTCGCGGACCCCGAGACGGCCCGGCGGCTGCTGGAGCCCCGTACGGGACGGTGGATCGTCAAACCCCGGGACGCCTTCGGCAGCGAGGGGGTCCAGCTGTACGAAGCCGGCGCCGGCCGCGAGGACCTCGCCGAACTGGTCCGCTCCGCACTGGAGTTCAGTGACGAGGCGCTGGTCGAGGAGTTCGTCGACGGCAGCGAGTACAGCGCCGAGGGAATCATCGTCGGCGGCGTCCCCCACGTCCTCGAGGTGACGGCCAAGCGCACCACCGAGCCCCCCTTCTTCGTCGAACTGGGCCACGAGCAGCCCGCCCGCCTGCCCGACGCCGTACGGGAGGCGGCCGCCGACACCGTGCGCCGCGCGGTCCGCGCGGTCGGGCTGACCCACAGCCTCTTCCACGTCGAGTTCTGGGTGACCGCCGACGGGCGGATCGTCTGCGGCGAGGTCCACTCCCGCACCGGCGGGGACTGGATCCACGCCCTGACCGAACACCGCAGGCCCGGACTCGAACTGTTCGGCAGCGTCCTGGACGACGTACTGGGCCGCCCGGTCACGCTCCCCGAAGCCGACCCGGAGCGGCGCGCCGCCGTGCACGTCGCGGTCCCGCCCGCCGGCCGGCTGACCAAGGTCCTGGGCGCCGAAGCCGCCCGCACCGAACCCGGATGCATCGCCGTGGACGTGGTGGCCCGCCCCGGACAGCTCATCGCACCGCTGCGGGACTCCTTCGCCCGCGGCGCGGTCGTGGCCGCAGGCACCGACCGGGGCCGGGACGCGGCCGAACTCGCCGGACGCATGGCCGCCGGCCTGACCTTCGAGACCGAATGAGCACCACGGCACTCGACGCACCGGCCCTTTCCGCCCGCGGCCGGGCCGCGTCCGTGGCCCTCTTCGGGGCCGTCAACCTCTTCGTCCGCGGCGGTCTGGCCGTCCTCGGCATCATCGGCGCCCACGACCTGGGCTGGTCCCCGGCGCTCACCGCGCTCCTGGTGGCGTACGCGACGCTGGCCATGCGCTTCGGCCGGATCGCCGTCGCACCGCTCCTGGGCAGGGGCTCCGTCCGCACCGTCACCATGACGAGCATGGCGGCCGTCGGCGCCGGATTCCTGCTGCTCGCCGCGTCCCCCACACCGGGCGCGGCCTGGGTGGCGCTCACGCTCCTCGGCGTCGGCTACGGGGCCGTCGTGCTCTCCATCAAGGTCGCCCTGGTCAACGACCGGCCCCGGGAGGTCTTCAGGGGCCTGGGACTGCTGGCCACCGCGCTCAACGTGGGCGCCGCACTGGGGCCCCTGCTCAGCGGAGTCCTCCAGGCCGCACTCGGCGGCCGCCCGAACTTCCTGGTGCTCGGATGCGGCTCCCTGGCGTGCGCCGCCCTGGCCGGCCTCCTCCCGGGAGGCAGCGCCCGCAGCGAAGTACGCCTGGACCGGGCCTCCTTGAAGCTGCTGATCGACCGCCGGGTACTGGCCCTGGTCGCACTGCTGGCCGTCGCCTTCTGCTTCTACGCCCAGCTGTACGCCACCTTCCCGCTGCTCCTCCACGACCGCACCGGCTCCGACGGCCTGCTCGGCGCGGTCTTCGCCCTCAACGCGGTGGTCGTCATCGCCCTGCAACTGCCGGTGACGGCACTCGCCGACCGCAGCGAAGCGGTCCGCCGCTACGGCAGCGGTGCGGGCCTGGCGATCTTCGCCCTGTCCTTCCTGGTCCTGGCCCTCTGGGACTCCCTCGGCGGCGTCCTCGCCGCCACCGTCCTGGCCAGCGTCGCCGAATGCCTGCTGCTCCCGCTGATCGAGGCCGAGCTCGCCGAGCGGCTCGGACCCCGGGCCCTGACCGCGGCGTTCACCCTCTCCGCCGTCGGCATGGGACTGGGCGAGTCCATCGGCTCGTACGCGGGCGTGCGCTTCACGCTCGCCCCGGGCTCCTCCGCGGTCACCTTCCTGCTGGTCCTGGCCCTCGCCTCGGCCCTGGCCGGCCTCTGCGACGGCGCCCTGGCACACCGCCGCGGCGCCCCGACGAAACAGAACTGACGATCCCATGCTCTTTGACGACTGGTACGCGAAGTCCGGCGTGCGCACCCAGCCGCCCCGCGTGTTCGACGCCTCGGTCCCGGGACACCTGCCGTTCTCGGCCGCGGCCGTCCCCGAGATGGACCATCCGCGAGTCCGCGCCCTCGACCCGGAAGTACGCTCCCGGATCCTGACCCAGCACCTCTACCGCTACCTGCGGTACACGGTGAACCTGGAGACCAGGGTGGTCAACCGCGCACTCACCGTCATGGCCACCGGTGACGTGGCCATGGAACTCTCCGCACGCACCCGCGAGGACGCGCTCAAGATCCTCACCGACGAGGGGTTCCACGCCCTCGCCAGCATGAACATGCTGCGCCAGGTCGTCGACGCCACCGGAGTCACCCCCGTCGCCTACGACTTCGACCCGGTCCTGGACCGCCTCGACGTCCCCGTCCGCAACCCCACCGCCGGCTACGGCTCCGTCCGCCACCTGCTCCAGGCGTGCGTCTTCGAGACGATGGTGACCTCCATCCTCGACCAGCTCCCCGCCGACGAGTCCGTACACCCCACGATCCGCGCCCTCGCGGCCGACCACGCGTACGACGAGCGGTACCACCACGCCTTCTTCTCCCGGTTCTTCCCCGACGTGTGGACCTCCCTCGACCCCACCACCCGCCTGGTCGCCGCCCGCGACCTGCCCGGACTGATCAACGCCTGCCTCGCCCCGGACCTGGCGACCTCACGCGCCGCCCTCGCCGACGCGGGCCTGGCCCGGGACACCGTCGAGGACGTGATCCGGGACTGCTACGCCCCCGACGAGGTGGCGGCGAACACCCGCCAGACCGCCCGGCACACCCTGCGCCTGATGCAGAACACCGGCGTCCTGGACAGCCCCGAGGGCCGGGACGCCTTCGAGGAGGCAGGGCTGCTCCTGCCCGGCTCCAGCGCGCTGCGGCCGCTCGCCGCGCCGTTCGCCGGCCCGCACATCGTCCCGCTCGCCTCCCCCCTCCCCGCGCCCTTCTAAGTACCGGCCCCGAAGGATGAGAAGAAGCAGATGAGCACGAAAACGACCTCGGCCGCCGCTGCCCTCGCCCCGGCGGATTCCCCCGCACCGGGGATCAGCGCCGTACCCCCGCAGATGGTGTTCCCCGCCGCGCGGACAGGCGGCGCCCCCGCCGGCCAGATCACCGTGGGCGACGACATCGTCGCCACCGACACCCGCTGGAGCTTCGCCGGGGACACCCCCAGCCGCTTCGACGCGCACGTCAACAAGAGCGTCCCGCTGTACCTGCACGGACACGAACTCATCCGCAAGTGCGTCGACTTCTTCTCCCGGCCCGGCGGCACCATCATCGACGTCGGCTGCTCCACCGGCACCCTGCTGGCGGGCATCGCGGAGAAGCCCACCAGCAAGGACATCACCCTGATCGGCATCGACATCGAAGCCGACATGGTCCGGGCCGCCCGCGCCAACTGCGCGCACCTGGAGAACGTGACGATCACCCAGGGCGACGCGCTGACCACCGACTACTCCGGCGCCAACGCCGTGATCATGTACTACACGCTGCAGTTCGCACCGCCCCACCAGCGCAAGGCGGTACTGGAGCGGATCTGCGACGGCCTCGTCGAAGGCGGCGCCCTGCTCCTCTTCGAGAAGGTCCTCTACCCGGACTCGCGGCTCCAGGACATGGTCCAGCAGCTGTACCTGGAGTTCAAATTCGACAACGGGTTCGGCGCCGAGGAGATCTACAACAAGGCGCGCAGCCTCCGCTCGGTGATGGCCCCGCAGCCCACCGAAGCCACGTACGAACTGCTGCGCGGAGCCGGCTTCAGCAGCATCGTCACGATCCAGAAGTACCTGTCCTTCGAAGGCATTCTCGCTATCAAGTAAGGGGCTCGGGCCACCATGAGCACGATCAGTACCTATTACGCCGAGGGAACCCAGTTCCTCTTCGAGGACCCCGAGTTCAGCGTCGTACGCGACTGCGTACCCGGCCAGGCCTACGAGCCGGTCGTCGCCTCCCTCCTGTCCTCGGCCCTGCGCGAGCCGGGCGCCAGGTTCGCCGACATCGGCGCCCTCTACGGCTTCTTCGCCTGCTGGGCCGCCCGCCACGTGCCGGGCCTGAGCGTCACGGCCTTCGAGCCCGAGCCCACCTACGTCGACGTCATGCACCGCAACATCGCGCGCAACAACGTCGACGTACGGGTGGCCCAGGTGGCCCTCACCGACAAGGAGGGCGAGGTCTCCTTCCACGGCCGCACCGTCGAACCCGACGGGGAGTGGTCGAACTGGCGCCGCAACTACCTGTCCTCGCTGCGCAACCTGCCCTCGCGCGTGGCCGACCAGATCTCCTCCGCCGACTTCGAACGCCGGATCGTGGCCGGCCACAACGCCCCCGCCGCCGGCCTGCTCGCCGTGCCGGCACGGACCTGGCAGGTCAAGCGCCGCAAGAAGACCGCCGTCGACGAGTCCCACAGCGTGCCCGGCATCGACCTGGACACCTGGGCCCTGCGCGCCGACTGGTCGCCGACCGTCGCCAAGATCGACGTGCACGGCGGCGAGGGCCTGGTCCTGCGCGGCATGCGCGACACCCTGGCCCGCTCGGTCCAGCACCTCTTCCTCGAACTCCACACCCCCGACTACCTCGTCGACACCGGGTACGAGGAGATCTTCCAGATCGTCGAGGACGCAGGCCTGACCCTCTTCGAGGTACGCGGCTTCCGCCACAGCAAGGGCTCCCTGGTCCGGCTGACCCCCGAACGCAAGAAGCGGATGTGCGACCCGCAGACCTGGACGCCCGAGGAGCTCTACTACATGCGCTTCCTGTACGCGTGCCGCACCCCGTGACGGATCCCGTGACGGACCCTGCAACGGGCGCCGCCCCGCAGGCAGGGCCGCTGATCGGCGTCAGCACCTACCGCGAACAGGCCCGGTGGGGAGCCTGGGACCAGCCGGCCGACCTGGTCCCGCACGGCTACACCCGGTGGCTCCGCGCGGGCGGAGCCCTCGTCGGGCTGCTCCCGCCGGCCGATCCGGCACTGGCCGCCGCGGCGATCGCCCGGGTAGACGCCCTGGTGGTGCCCGGCGGACCGGACGTCGAACCCGCCCGCTACGGGGCCGCCCGCGACCCCCGCACCGGCCGGCCCTCCGCGGCCCGCGACGACTGGGAACTCGCCCTGATCGCGGCCGCACTGGACCGGGGCATCCCGCTCCTGGGCATCTGCCGCGGCGCCCAGCTGCTCAACGTCGCCCTCGGCGGGACCCTGGAGCAGCACGTGCCGGACCGGGTGGGCCACGAAGCCCACTCCGGCCGGCCGGGCGCCTTCGGCAGCCACACCGTGAGCCCGGTGCCGGGCACCCTGCTGGCGGCGCTCCTCCCGGACCCGGTCGAGGTGGCCACCTACCACCACCAGGCGGTGGCCACCCTCGGCACGGGCCTACGGGCCTGCGCCCACGCGGCGGACGACACGGTCGAGGCGGTGGAACTCCCGGGCTCCCCCTTCGTCCTGGGCGTCCAGTGGCACCCGGAAGCCACCGACGACCTGCGCCTGTCCCGGGCCCTGACCACCGCGGCCCGCGGCGGGCCCGCACTCCTCACCGGAACGTGTGCACCAGCTGGATCTCACCGACGATGTGGTCGTTGAAGAGGCCGAGCTCCTCCGCCGGGACCCACAGCTCCAGGATGGTCCGCCCGCCGGCCTGCTGCACCGGGTACCGCCGGAGGAACTCGGAGTCGACCTCGAAGCGGGTCACGTGACCGACGCCGCTGTGCTTCACGTTCCAGTCCCGGGCGATCCTGATCGCGTAGTCCTCGTTGAGGACCGGATAGAAGATCGGCTGCTCCGGCAGCCGGGGCGGCCACGCCCGCCGGCCGAGCTCCTCGACCAGCGCCCACTCCTTTGGGCCGGTCGGGCGCCACAGGGTCGTCGTCGCTCGCGGGCTGGTCATCACGGTTCGCCTTCTGGGAGTCGCGGGCCGTCGAAACGGCTGGTCGGAGCTGCCGAAGGTACGCGTCGGGCCGGTCCGGCGGCCACACCATTTCGGTGCGCACGCCTCATCCGGCCGGAGGCGTGGCCCGCCCGAAACGGCCGGCCAGCCGGCGCAGGTGGTCGACCAGCTCCGCGGGTCCGGTGACCTCGAAGTCGAAGTCGAGCAGGCCCAGGTGGACGGCGAGGGTCTCCACCGTGTCCGCGCCCGTGACCAGCACGCAGCTGCCGTCGTCGAGCGCCTCGACCGTGCCGACCGCCGGGTTGATCCGCTCGATCACCGCCGCCGCCGGGGCGTGCACGGTCACCCGCGCGTGGTGGCGCCAGGCCGCGCCCGACACGCGCCGGGAGACGTACGCCGCGAGGTCGCCGCCCGGCGGCTCGCGCGGGGTGAAGCGCGGCCCCGCCGGCGTGCGGGGCCGCATCCGGTCGATCCGGAAGGTCCGCCAGTCCTCGCGCTCCACGTCCCACGCCACCAGGTACCAGCGCCGCCCCCAGTTCACCGCCCGGTACGGCTCCACGACGCGCCGGGTCGCCGACCCGGCGTGGTCCAGGTAGTCGAAGCGCAGCCGCTCCCGGTCGCGGCAGGCGGAGACCAGCGTGGTCAGCACGTCCGCGGAGACGGCCGGGACCGGCCGGTCCGCCGGCACGGCCACCGTGTACGCGGCCAGCGCCCGCACCCGCCGCCGCAGCCGCGAGGGCAGCACCTGCTCCAGCTTGCCCAGCGCCCGCAGCGAGGTCTCCTCGGTGCCGGGCACGGCGCCCTGCGCGGCGGTGCGCAGCGCGATCGTCACCGCGACGGCCTCCTCGTCGTCGAGGAGCAGCGGGGGCATCGCCGCACCCGCGCCCAGCCGGTAGCCGCCGGTGGACCCGCGCGTGGCGTCCACGGGATAGCCCAGCTCGCGCAGCCGCTCGACGTCGTTGCGGACCGTACGGCCGCTCACCCCCAGCCGCTCGGCCAGTTCGGATCCGGGCCAGGCCCTCGGGGTCTGCAACAGGGAGAGCAGGCGCAGCAGCCGCGCCGAAGTATCGATCACAATTGCCAGCCTGCTCCCACATTAGGAACGGAACGTGCCTATATCGAGAATACCGTCGTCCTCATGAAGAACAGCAGCGGCAACGCCACCGACGCCCGTATCCGCCCCTTCCGCATCGACGTCCCCCAGGACGAGCTCGACGACCTGCGCGACCGTCTCGCGCGCACCCGCTGGAGCACCGGGATCCCCGGCACCGGCTGGAGCCGGGGCGTGCCCACCGACTACCTCAAGTCCCTGGCCGCGTACTGGGCCGACGGCTTCGACTGGCGCAAGGCCGAGGCCGAGCTGAACGAGTTCCCCCAGTTCACCACCGAGATCGACGGCCAGAACATCCACTTCCTCCACGTCCGCTCGCAGAACCCGGACGCGCTCCCCCTGCTCCTCATCCACGACTGGCCCTGCTCGTTCGTCCAGTTCGTCGACGTCGTCAAGCCCCTCGCGGAGCAGTTCCACGTCATCGTGACCTCCACCCCCGGCACCGGCTTCTCCGGCCCGCTCACCGAGGCCGGCTGGAACACCGGCCGCATCGCGGGCGCCTTCGTCGAGCTGATGGACCGGCTCGCGTACTCCTCCTACGGGGTCCAGGGGACCGGAGGCGGCGCCTGGATCGCCGCGGAGATGGGCCGGCGCGCCCCCGACCGGGTCAGCGCCGTCCACGTCAACGGCCTGGTCACCTTCCCCTCCGGGGACCCCGCCGAACTCGACGGCCTGACCCCCTCCGAGCAGGAGCGCCTGGCCCGCCTCGAGGACTTCCAGCAGGACAAGATGGGCTTCGTCGCCATCCAGTCCACCCGCCCGCACACCCTCGCCGCCGGCCTGCACGACTCACCCGTGGGACAGCTCGCCTGGATCGCGGAGAAGTTCAAGGAGTGGACCGACCCCGCCGCCGAACTCCCCGAGGACGCCGTGGGCCGCGACCGCCTGCTGACCAACATCAGCGTCTACTGGTTCACGGGCACGGCCGGCTCCTCGGCGAACCTCTACTACGAGTCGGGCCACGACCCGAGCGCCTGGGCCCCCAAGCCGCGCGGCACCGTCCCGACCGGCGTCGCCGTCGCCCTGCCCACGGACATCGCCATCCGCCGCTTCGCCGAGCGCGACCACAACATCACCCACTGGACCGAGCTGGAACGCGGCGGCAACTTCCTGTCCCTGGAACAGCCGGAAGCCTTCGTCACCGAGGTCCGCGCCTTCTTCGGCTGAAATTCCCGGGACCGGACACGCGCCGGATGTCGAAAACCGCCCGCCCCGTTCGACGGAAGGATGAGAGCCGACGCGGGACACCCGCACGAGAACCGAACAGGACACACCACCATGGGCAAGCTCATCCACTTCGTACACCAGTCCCTCGACGGATTCATCGAGGGCCCCGCCGGCGAGTTCGACTGGCCGCTGATGGGCCCCGAGCTGTCCGCCTACGCGCAGGAGCTGACCGGCGGCGACAAGGTGTTCCTGTACGGGCGCGTGGTGTGGGACATGATGTCGGGCTACTGGCCGCAGGCCGAGGAGCACTCGACGCACCCGCACGACCTGGCCTTCGCCCCGGTCTGGCGCGCGGCACCCAAGATCGTGGTCTCCCGCACCCTGGAGAAGGCCGACTGGAACACCCGCGTGATCGGCGAGAACGTGGCGCGGGAACTGACCGCCCTCAAGGACTCCGGTACGACGCTGCTCCTGTTCGGCGGATCCGAACTGGCCTCCTACCTCACCGAACACGGCGTGATCGACGAGTACCGGGTCTTCGTGCACCCGGTGATCCTGGGCGGCGGCAAGCCCACCCTCCGGCCCCAGCCCCGGCGGAGCCCCCTCACCCTCGTGGAGACCCGGACCTTCGACGACCAGGTGGTTCTGCTGCGCCACGCCCTCACCCGGCCCTGACGCGGAATCCTTCCCGCCGGGTGATCGACTGGGTATGGTCGGGATCAGACGTACGTACGACGGGGGTGGGCAGCGTGATCGAACTCGGGGTGTTCTTCGGTGCGGCGGGTCTGGCGGCACTGTGGATGATCGTGAAACTGCTGCGCCGGGGTGGGCGCCGCACCGAACCGGCGGAGGGCCTGCGCATCGAGCAGGCCCGCAGGGAGCAGGCGAGCAGCGACCGCGTCTCCTACAACTCGACCGCCGTGCACGGTTCCCTGACCCAGGGTCACCAGTACAGGCCGTAGCCCAGGGGCACGGGGGCGGGCCCGCGTCGGGGTCGCGCCCCCGAACCTCCTCGGGGGCGATCTCGGGGTAGCCCCCGGGTAACCCCCCGATGCGGTGGTACGAGCCCGGTCTGTAGCTTCGTGATCATGTCGCGAAACGGGAACGACGGGACCAGCGAAAAGCGGCGGATGTCGCGCGGGAAGCGGGCGCTGGTCATCCTCGGCTCGCTGGCCGCGTGCTTCGCCCTCGTCATCGGCTCGCTCTTCACCTGGCTCTACACCGGAGCCGAACTGTCCACCGTGGGCAAGGTGGACTTCCGCAACGCCCTCGCGATACCGCCCCTCGCCGCGTCCACCGTGGAGCCGGACGGAACCCGCGTCTTCGACCTGCGGATGCAGGCGGGGGAGACCGAGTTCACCCCCGGGACCAAGACCCCGACCTGGGGCTTCAACGGCAGCTACCTCGGCCCCACCCTCCGCGCGGCGAAGGGCGAGAAGGTCCGGGTGAAGGTGGCCAACACGCTGCCGGAGGAATCCACCGTCCACTGGCACGGCATGCACCTGCCCGCCGCGATGGACGGCGGCCCGCACCAGATGGTCCCGGCGGGCGGCAACTGGGCCCCCGAGTGGACGGTCTCGCAGCCGGCCTCGACCCTCTGGTACCACCCGCACCCGCACGGTGCCACCGAGACGCACGTCCAGCGCGGCCTCGCCGGCCTGTTCCTCCTCGACGACCCGGAATCGGCCGCCCTGCCCCTGCCCAAGACGTACGGGGTCGACGACATACCGGCCATCGTCCAGGACGTGAGCTTCGACGGCGCGAAGTTCGACCACGGCCACAAGCTGATGCGCAACGTCGGCTTCCTCGGCGACCGGACCATGGTCAACGGCACGCTGGACCCCTACGTCCCCGTCGAGAACGAACTGGTCCGCCTGCGCCTGCTCAACGCCTCCACCGCCCGCGTCTACACCTTCGGACTCGACGACGGCCGCGAGTTCCAGCAGACAGCCTCGGACGGCGGCCTCCTCGAAGCCCCGCACACCACCAACCGCCTGCGCCTGTCACCGGGCGAGCGCGCGGAGATCGTCGTACGGATGAAGGCGGGCGAGCGCCGAACCCTGCGCTCCTACCCCCTGGACGCCGGCCTGGACTTCTGGAACCAGCGCTTCGGGGGCGGCGACGACTCCTTCGACGTGATGCAGCTGCGCGCCGCACCCACCCTGAAGCCGTCGGCGGCCCTCCCCGCAACACTGGTGCCGTCCTCGCTCCCCACCGGCGACGACTCGGTCCGCAGCCGCTTCTTCGAGCTCAAGATGTCCGGCATCAACGGCCGGAAGATGGACATGTCCCGAGTGGACGAGACGGTCACCCGCGGCACGGCCGAGACCTGGACCGTGCGCAACGAGGACGGCATGCCGCACAACTTCCACGTCCACGACGTCCAGTTCCGCATCCTCGACATCAACGGCGAAGCCCCGCCCCCGTCACTGCGCGGCCCCAAGGACACCGTCTTCATCCCGAACGGCTCGACGGTCCGCCTGGCCCTGCGCTTCGAAGGCCCCGCGGACCCGAACACCCCGTACATGTTCCACTGCCACCTCCTCTACCACGAGGACGAAGGCATGATGGGCCAGTTCGTAGTGGTGGACCCAGGCCAACAGGCAGGCACCCCCAACCCCCAACCCAACTCCCACCAGCACTAGCGCGCGCCCGGCGACTCGCGAGGATCTCGTCCGGCTGACGAAGGCCGCTGCCCGCGCGATTCTTCGAGGTGGTGGCAGGATGACGCGGTGTCCGACTCTCTGCATGAACCCTGGCTGCGCGGCATCGCCTTCAATCCGGCGGCGCCCTCCGACGTACTGATACGCCTGATGGATGAAGCGGCCGGTGAGGCCGGCCCGCTGATGTGCGAGGGCCGCGACCTGCCCGACGACGTCATCGACGCGGCCCTGCGCCACCCGGCCAGGACCATCCGCCGCGCGCTCGCCGGCAACCGGCACGTCGACCCCGCGCGGCTAGCCCCCTTGGCAACGGACCCGTTGGGGCTCGTCCGTGTCCGGCTCGCCAACCCCCGCCCCCGCCACCGACGGGTCCGACCGCTGCCGGACGACATCCTCGTCACCTTCCTGACCGCCCGGGACGGGGGCGAGGAGGGCATGCTGACCGAGAACGAGATCATCGAGGAGCTGAGCTTTTCCCGGCAGATCCCCCTGTCCTTCTACCGTTCCATGGCCGGGCACGAACACCCGGAGCTCCGCGTACGGGCCACCTGGAGGTGGCAGTCGCTCACCCCCACGGAGCGGGAGGCCCTGCTCGACGATCCCGACCCCGTGGTACGGGAAGCGGCACGGAGCCACCGCTGGGAGCTGGACCCGGAAGCGGTGGAGGCCAAGCTGCCGACCTTCGGCTCGCACGGCAAGCCGTTCGTGCTCGGCACCTGCGCCCTGTCGCCCGCGCTCGTCGAGCAGTGTTTCGCGGACGACACGGTGGGCCCCCTGACCTGGAACCCCCACACGCCGGCCGATGCCGTCGCCCGGCTCGCCCGCCACCCCGAGGCCAAGATCCGCGCAAGGGTCGCCGCCCGGCCCGACCTGGCACCGGACCTGATCACCGAGCTGAGGGAGGACCCGGACCAGGACGTGCGGATGCGCGCACACCTCCACCCCTTCCCCCGCACCTGGGCCGAGTGCCGGGCGATCCACGAGGTCATCGGGCACGGTCCGGACTGCACCTGCCCGATCACCGAGCCGGCCACCGAGCCTGCGCCCGACTGGTTCGCCGCCTGCGCGGCGTCCGAGGAACCGGTGCTCCGCCGCGTCGCGGCGAGCTGGCCCGGCCTGCCCGCAGCACTCGTCGAGACCCTCGCGCGGGACGACGACGAGGAGGTACGGATCCGGCTGGCCTGCCACCACCCGCTGGCTCCGCCGCACCTCCTCCTGGACGTCTTCGCGACCCGCCCCGCCCACCGTCCGCACCTGCTGACCCTGCCCGGCTTCCCCGGCACCGGCCGAACGCACCTCATCGGCCACCCGGATCCCGAGGTACGCGCCCTCGCCGCAGCCGATCCCGCCCTGCCCGAACCCCCGGTGGACGACCCGGACGAGTCGGTGCGCCGGGCAGCCGCCGCCAACCCGAGCCTGACACCGCAGGCCCTCGAAGCCCTCCTCGCCGACCCCCGCACCGCGGAGGGCGCCGCGGCCAACCCCTCCCTCCCCGTCCCCCGCATGTACGCACTCCTCGACCGCTGCCTGAACGGCACCGCCACCCCACCGATGCCGGCCCCGCACCGCGCTACGTGAAGCCGGCCCCCTACCGCCCGAGCGAGGCGAAGAACTCGCGGACGTCACCGATCAGCAGGTCGGGCGCCTCCAGAGCGGGGAAGTGCCCGCCGCGGTAGAACTCCGACCAGTGGGTGATGTTGTGCGCCTTCTCGGCGAACCGGCGGATGGCGTAGTCGCCGGCGGCGAAGACCGCGACACCGGTGGGCACGGTGGCGGGGGGCTTGGGAGCCCACATGCTCGCGTCGTGGAAGCGCTCGTAGTAGGAGTTCGCCACACTGCGCGCGGTGTCGGTGAACCAGTAGATGCTGACGGTCGCGAGCAGCCGGCCGAGGTCCACCGCGTCCTCGGGCAGCTCCTTGGCCGGGTCCGTCCACTCCTTGTACTTCTCGGCGATCCAGGCGAGCTGTCCGACGGGCGAGTCGGCGAGGGCGTGGGCGATCGTCTGCGGCCTGGTGCCCTGGAGCTGCATGTACGCGGACATGTCGTCCTGGAAGTGCTTCATCGCCTTGAGCCGCCGCTGCTCGGCCTCGGTGAGCGCGGCCATGTCCGCCGGGTCGCCCGTGGGGAAGGCGACGAGCGCGTTGGCGTGCACGCCGATGACGTGCTCGGCGTCGGCCCGCCCGAGGGCCGCGCCGATGAAGGCCCCGATGTCGCCGCCCTGCACGCCGTACCGCTCGTACCCCAGCCGGGCCATGAGCTCCGCGAAGGCCGAGGCGATGCGGGTGTCGTTCCAGCCCGTCTCGCTGACGGGCCCGGAGAAGCCGAAACCGGGCACGGACGGGATGACCAGGTGGAAGGCCGGCTCGCCGGCCTCCGGCGCCGTCAGGGGTTCGATCATGTCGAGGAAGTCGACGACCGAGCCCGGCCAGCCGTGGATCAGCAGCAGCGGGACGGCGTCCTGACGCTCGGAGCGTACGTGCAGGAAGTGCAGGTTCTGCCCGTCGACGACGGTGGTGAACTGAGGGTGCCGGTTGAGCTCGGCCTCGGCGGCGCGCCAGTCGAACTTCTCGGCCCAGGCGGTGGCCAGCTCCTTGAGGTAGCTCACCGGCACGCCGCGCTCCCAGCCCGCGCCGGGCAGCTCGTCGGTCCAGCGAGTACGGCGGAGCCTGCTCCGCAGATCGTCGATGTCGGCCTGCGCGATCTCGATGCGGAAGTTCTTGATCTCGTTCGTCATGCCTTCAACATTGCCGGTAACGAGACCGGCCCCACATCACGAGATCTCGTTATCTTTGCCGCGTGGGGATCTTCGCGAGCAGTAGTACTTTCATCGGCCGCAGCGCTGAACTGACCGCGCTGCGGGCCGCCTACCAGGACGAGAACGTCTCCACCGTGCTGGTCTGCGGAGAGGCCGGGATCGGCAAGTCCCGGCTGGTCGAGGAGTTCACCTCCCGGCTGGGGGCCGCACCGCTGGTGCTGACCGGACGCTGCCTGCAGTTCGGCAACGACGGGCTGCCCTTCGCCCCGTTCCTCTCCCCGCTGCGCCGCCTGTCGGCCGTACCGGGCGACTTCGGGGAAGTCCTCCTGGCCCTGGAGCGCTCCGCGGACACCCGCCCGCTGATCCTCGTACTGGAAGACCTGCACTGGGCGGACCGCTCCAGCCTGCAGCTCCTCACCTTCCTGGTGGCCAACCTGGCCCACAGCGGAGTCTTCCTGCTGGGCACGCACCGTGCGCCGAGCGGGCCGCTGCGCCGACTGGTGGCCGAGCTGACACGGCTCCCCGCCGTCCGCCAGGTCACGCCCACACCGCTGACCCGGCACGAAACGAGCCGGCAGCTGGCCGGCCTGCTGAGCCGCGAGCCCGATCCCGCCGTCGTCACCCGCGTATTCGCCCGCAGCCACGGCAACCCGCTGTTCGTCGAAGCCCTCGGCAGCTCACCCGACCACACCCCCGCGGCCCTGAGCGAACTCCTGCTGGCCGGGCTGCCCGAGCTGCCCGCCGAAGCCCACCAGGTCCTCACCCTCGCCTCCGTGGCCGGAACCGAGGTGGACCACGAGGTCCTGGCGGCCGTCTGCGACCTGCCCGCGCCGGATCTGCACCAGGCGCTGCGCCTGCTCGTCGGCGAACACCTCCTGCTGCCGACCGACACCGGATACTCCTTCCGCCACGCACTGATCGCCCAGGCCGTCCACGACCGGCTCCTGCCGGCGGAGCGGACCCTCCTGCACGCCGGCTTCGCGGCCGCCCTGTCGACGATGCCGCGGCGGGTCGCCCAACTCGCGGCGCACGCGCACGCCGGCGGCGAGCACGCCCTCGCGCTCACCGCGTCCTGGGAAGCCGCCGGACAGGCGAAACTCGCCGGCGCCGAGCCGGAACGGATGCAGCTCCTGCGACGGGTCCTGGAACTCTGGGACACCGCGCCCACCCCGCCGGGGCTGGACCGGCTCACCGTCCTCGACCACGCGGTCGAAGCAGCCCTGGCCACCAGTGCCGTCGACTCCGGACTGCGCTGGTCGGCCGAGGCCCTGGCCGTCGCCCCGCACCCGCGCCGGTTCTACCAACGCGCACGGCTGCGGAACCTGGGCAACAGCGGCGGCATGGACGACCTGCGCACAGCGCTGGAACTCCTGCCCGAACCCTCGCTCCTGCGCGGCCAGGTCCTCGCGGACCTGGCCGCCGCCCACGTGTTCACCGGCGACGCCGACCAGGGCAGGAACCACGCACAGGCGGCCCTGCGGATCGCCGAAACCCTGGACGACGCCGTGCTCATGGCCCGCGCCCACGCCTACCTCGGCCTGGCCGCCGGCGCCGACCCCCGGACCGCCCGCCACCACTTCGCCGCGGCCCGCCGCACCGCCGATCCGCAGACCGCCATCGACGTCGCCACGTGGGAATCGGCCTTCCACGTCGCCATGGGCTCCTACGCCGAAGCCATCGAGGCCGTCCAGTCCGGCCTCAAGACGGCCCACGCCTCGTTCCAGTACGCCCGGCACGCCCCGATCCTGGTCGTCAAATGGGTACAGGCCCTGACGGCCACGGGCCGCTGGACCGAAGCCCTCGACCTCATCGACGAGGCCCTGGGCGAACCCGAACTCCCCCAGCTCAGCCACGCGGCCCTGCTCATCAGCCGCGGCGAGATCCACCTGGCGCAAGGAGACCCGGCCGCCGCCACGGCCGCCGCCGAGACCGCGGCACCCCTGATCGGAGACGGCCCCTGGGCCCGCCCGTACCACCTCCGACTGCACACCCTCCGCGCCCGCCTCGCCCCCGGTACGGACCACCCCCCGGCCCCGGCCGAACTCGCCGCCCACCCGCACGAGGCATGGGCACTCCTCGCCGCGGTCCGCCCGCCCGAACTCCCGGACCTCCCCGTCGTCGGCCCCGTCGACGAGGCCCACCGGGCCATGGCCCGCGGCGACCTGCAGTCCGCCGCACGCACCTGGCAGGCACTGGGCCGACCCTTCGAACTGGCCCTGTGCACAGACCCCGAACCCAAACCACCCCACCCGCCCAAGGGCACCCCGGGCCTACCGGGACTGACCGCCCGAGAACTCGAAGTGCTCCACCTGGTGGCCGAGGGCAAGAGCAACCGCCAGATCGCCGCGGACCTGTTCATCAGCATCAACACCGCCGGCGTCCACGTATCCCGCATCCTCACCAAACTGAACGCGTCCACCCGCACGGAAGCAGCCCGCAAACTCCTCGACGCCACCACGCGCTGAGACCTGACCGCCCCACGGCACGCAGAGCACACGATCCCAGCACGCCATGAACACCGCCGAGCGCTTCCCGACCGTAGATTCTCCGCTGGAGACAGCACCACAGCGTGAGTCGCGGAGGTCGGTCACCCCGCCCGAGCAGGGTGACGACGGCTGCTCCCGATGTGCGTGCCGATGGGTACCACGTCATCAAAGGGGAGACGCGGAGCCGCACTTCTGACCGACCTCCCGGGCATCGCCCCCATCAGCTGAGGCGGGCCGGCCCCTTCCGGCCCGCCTCTACCGGGAGCTCGACCCGCCGTACGGGACCGGTCCGTGGAGCAGCCGACTCCCGCGACCGGTCAGGGCAGGGTCCACCAGTGGTCGTCGCCGCCGGTGTAGTTGCAGGGGAAGACGCCCACACGCTGACCGTTGATCTTCACGGAGTAGTCGTCCACGTCGAGGCACATCGGCCGGCCCGCACGTTCGGACTTGGCGTTGACCAGAAGGAAGGCGCTCTGGTCCACGTTCCACTTCCGGTACCAGAGCTGGTTGTCGCCCGTGGTGTTCTGGCAGGGGTAGAGCCCGACGTAGGAGGCGGTCTTGGGCGCCTCGAGGTCCCCCAGGTCGATGCACAGCCTCGGCTGGTCGGAAGAGCGGATCAGGAAGCCGTCCACCCCGTCGACGAGGTCGAAGGCCTGCTTGTGCCCCGAACCGGCCCCGCAGTCGAACTGCGCGATCCGGCTCCCCTGGTTCGGGATGCCCTCGGCGGCGATGTCCAGGCACTTGCCGGTGGTGACGTTGCGCAGGGTCCGCTGGAAGAAGGAGGACGGCGGCGCCCCCGCGGGCAAGCCTTCGGCCGGCGGGGGAGGGTTCTTCTTCGACGGGGCCGGCTGGCCGGGCCCCGGAACCGGCCCCTGCGACGCCGGGGGCGCCACCGGCTCGGCACTGGGCCCGGGAGCCGGCGCCGACGCTTCCGGGGTCTGGGAGAGCTCGGGTGAGGGCCCCGGTTCGACGGGCGCGGAACTCTGCTGGTCCTGCCCCGGGTCCTGCGGTGAGGAGGCCTCCGCGGCGGGATCCTTCACGTGGTCGGGCCGGTTGGCGATGACGAGGACCGCGACCAGAACGGCGAGCGCGCCCCACTGCGCCGGAGTCCTCCACCGCCGAAGCCGTTCACCTCTCCCACCCGCCCGCGGACCGGGCCCCGCGACCGAGCGCGAGACGACCGTCCCGTCGGCATCGGCCCGGGTCTCCGACTCGGACTCCGACTCCGCCTCCGACTCCGCCTCCGACTCCGACGGAACATCCGCGACGGACACGGATCCCCCGTCCGCCGCCGAGGCGGCATCCGAGGCCGGTGGAACGGCTGCCGCGGCGGCCGTCGCGGCGGTGTACAGTCCCCGCGCCTCCTGGAGCTTCTGCTCTCTCGTACGGGCGTCGCGGGCGAACCGGTCCTCGACGACCCGCTTGAGCCGCGACAACGGAATGATCTTCTGGCCGGAGCGGTACTCGCTCCACACGCTCCGGCTGCCCTCGTACCGCTGCTCCAGCTGACTCACCGTGTACTCGGCGGTCAGGTCCCTCAAGAACTGGGCGAGGGCATTGGCCTCGTCCGTCCGCCCCTTCAACGGACCCGGCGGGCGCCCAGGTCTGCTCATCTCTCTCCCCCTCCAAAGCCCCGTGTGATCCCGCCAGGCTCGTGCAGACTCGCGGACACCAAGCGTCCCCACCCCATCTGAGCTGCACAGACGCAACTGCACCTATGGCCGGACCATCAGATCAGGTTCCAGCGTGCCGTTCCACCGCTTCCGCCAACCAGGACAGCGCGACGGATGTCCGTTGGTTCCGGAAAGACGGACCCCCTCGCCCCTCCTCGGCACCCCCTGGGCAACGCCCTCGGAGACGATCCGGTCCCATCCCCCCCGGACCTCCCAGATGTAATAATCACTCCCCTGGTTGGTCCATTACGCACTCGGAGGAGACCTTGCCTTTCGCGCACACGGCCGAGGCCGCACGAGCATGGGTCCACGGCTGGACCGTTTCGCGCGGCGCAGCCGAACCTGTGCCCCGTGCCTGGGGTTTCACCATCGACGTCGGCCAACCCGGACACGTCGTGCGCCACGTCCTGAACTCCGCGGACGAGGCGACCGTCCGCAAGATCACCGAGAACGCCACCGCGCCCGGCGTCTGGCTTAAGGCGTTCGTCCCACCGGAAGCGCTCGAACCCTGGCTCGCCCCCGGCTGGCACCTCGCCGGCGGAGACGGCTACCTGATGTCCGCCCCGCTCCCCAACGCCCACCCCCGGGCCCTGCCCGAACCCCCCGACGGTTACCGCCTGACCACCTGGACCCGCGCCGGCCTCACCCGATCCCTGGTGCGCACCACCGACGGCGCCTTCGCCGCGCGCGGCCAGCTCGCCGTCACCGCCCTCGGCGCCGTGATCGACCAGGTGGAGACCGACCCGTCCCACCAACGCCGCGGCCTGGGCCGCCTGGTGATGCACAGCCTCACCACCGCCGCCGCGCACCAGGGAGCCAGAGCGGCCGTGCTGGCCGCGACACCGGAAGGCCGAGCCCTGTACGAGTCACTGGGCTGGCACACCCTCTCCCCCCTGACGGGCGCCGCGCGGAACTGAGAGGTTCCGCGCGGCCGGTGGCCGGGCGCTGAGGGAGCGCGGCGAGGGCAGCACGGTCCTGGGTGGCTTGCTCACCGAAGCACGACCGGCCCCGCAACCCCCACCGTCGGTGGCTGTAGGGGTTGCGGGGCTGGGGTGGAGGGCCGGCCGTTCGCCGGCTGCGGGGTCTACACCTTCGGGGGGATGAGGCCCGGCAGCCAGTTGCGGGGGTCGAGCTGGTTCCAGGCCGAGGCGCCTTCTACGCCCTTGAGGTATGCGATGGCAGTCGTCTGGCACAGCTGCTGTGATCCCGGGTACCGGTTCTTGCAGATGTCCAGCATGTCGTTGCCGAAGACCGCGTTGATGTGCATCGCGCCGTCGGTGTTGTTCACGAAGGCCTTCTCGCCCTGCATGTCACGGTAGTTGCGGGACAGGAAGTCGTGTCGGGCGCAGGGCTCGCGGAAGTCGTACTTCTTGAAGGGGACGTCGCGGACGAGGTTGCAGTAGTTCGTGGACCACCGGAATTCGTAGGGGTCGGGCACGCCGCGCAGGTGTTCTTCACGGGCGGTCTTGAAGGCCTTGCGGCTGGCGGCGTTGTCCTGGGAGAGCTCGGCGTAGCGGGCGGCCTTGGCCTGGGCGGAGGGGGCGGGGCCGGCAGCCGGCGCGCCGAGAGTGGCCCACTTGTCGTTGCTGCCGTTGCCGTCGTACTTCTGGACGGAGCGCCTGTCGGGGGCGAGGCGGTAGAGGTAGTGGCCGCTCGTGGCGAAGGCCTTCGCGGGGCCACTGACGCGGTCCCACTTGCCGGGGAGGCCCCTGTACTTGTACAGGTCGCCGTTGTCGGGGTTCGTGGCGTAGAGGGTGTTGCCGGCGAAGATGGTTCCGGCGGGCCCGCCCACGGGGTTCCACTTCTTGGTCCCCGGGTCGTGCTGGACGACGGCCTTGTGGTCGGGGGTCAGGCCGAAGAGGTTCTTGTCGGTGACGGCGAAGGTGGCGCCGGGACCGCCGACGACGTTCCACCCACCGTCGTACCTGTGGATGGTCTTGTCGTCGGGGTTGGTGACGTACAGGTTCTTGTTGGGGCCGGCGAAGAGGTCCTGGGCGCGGTTGCCGACCTTGCGCCAGACACCGGGCTTGCCGCTGTACTCCATGACCAGGTTGTGGTCGGGGCTGACGCCGTAGAGGTGCTTGGAGGTGGCCGCGAACGTGGTGCCCGGGCCGCCGATGACGGGCCACCGGCCGGTCTCGGGGTCGTACTTGCTGATGTCTCCACGGCCCGGTTCGATCGCGTAGACGGTGTCACCGCCCGGGTAGAGCTTCTGCGTCGCGTCCTTGACCTTCATCCAGTTGGCCTGGCCCTCGGACCACTCGTAGACGGCCTGACGGTCGGCGGCGAGCGCGAAGACGGAACTCCCGGCGGCGACGATCTGGTCCATGACCACGGGGGCCGGACCGGTCTGTCGCTTGACCGGGGCCGCGTTCGCGGCGACGCCGACGGCCACGACGCCGATGAGGAGCAGGCAGAGCATGCGGATGGCGCCGTGGATGCGCTGCCACCAGCTCGTGCTCGTGGGCCGTTGAGGGGACTGCCGGTCGTATGCGGGCATGACGGGGTCCATCGGGATTCCTTCCGGGACGTTGAGGTGAAGGGGACGCGGCCGCGGCCGGTCAGAAGGTGAAGGCAATGACGAAGGGGAAGGCCCAGAGCCGGAAAGAGGTCCGGCGGGTGGGGGCGCAGGCGGGGGCGGGAGAGGGGTCGGGAGAGGAGGGGACGGCGTTCGGCGCAACCGCGGCGGGTGCGGCCGGAGGCGTCACCGGCGCGGACGGCACGGGGAGATCCGGTGCCGGAGTGCTGCGCTCCGGAGCCGGGACTCCGGTGCCGGAGGTGGGCCCGGGACGGGGCACCGCGGTGGTACCGGGCTTCGGGGCCGCCGTGCTGGTGGTGGGCTTCGGACGGGGTACCGCGGTGCCGCTGGGCTTCGGGCCCGCCGTGGCGGTCGCACTCGGCTTCGGCTTGGGCTTCGGCTTGGGCGGTGCGGTGGCCGTGGGCGCCGGGGAAGGCACCGCTGTCGTGGTGGGGGCGGGCTTCGCCGGTGCGGAGGGCTGCGGCGGCGTCGGCGGGGCGGTGGAGAGCTTCTTGTAGCGCAGCGGGATGTAGCTGCTGGGGTAGTAACCGCCGATCTTGTAGTCGTGGATGTTGGCGTTGGTCTTGTGGGCCGGGACGCTTGTGTTGCTCTCGCTGTAGTAGAAGAAGTCGCCCTTGGCCTTGTCGGTCCAGCCGCCGAACAGCAGGGCATGGCTCCTCGTGTTGACGAGGGCGTCCCCCGGTTCGAGCTGGTCGCGGGGGATACGGTCCGCGACGAGGGGCAGGGTCTCGGTGCTCATGCTCGAATTCAGCTGCCAGGCCATGGACACGAAGCCGGAGCAGTCCTGCCGGTAGCGGCCGCCCGTCGCTTCGTCCTTCCAGAACAGCTTCTGGCTGTAGGAGACGCGCTGCTCGACCCAGTCCTTGGCGCGGGCGATGATCTGCTCGCGGGTGACCGGCCCACCGGGAGCCGCCCCCTTGCCGATCGTCCCGGTCGACGCGGGACGCTGGACCTGATCGCTGCTGTCGGCCTGGGCCGGGATGACGGCCAGGCCGACTGCCAGGGCCAGCCCGGTGAGGGCCGCGACGACTTTGGGCCGGCGTATGAACGGCTCTTTCACGGGGGTCCCTTCGCCGTGGTGAACTCCGCTGTCCTGGTTGGCGGAAGCGGTGGAACACCACGTTGGAACCTGATCTGATTGTCCGTCGGTACGTACGTGCGTCTGTGCAGGTCAGTGGGGGTGGGGACTCCGGATATCCGCGAACTTGCACGAATTCGCCGGACCGTGGAGGGGAGAGATGAGCCGACCAGGACGCCGGCCGGGCCCGTTGAAGGGACGGACGGACGGCCGAGGCGAACGCGCTCGCGGAGTTCCTGCGGGGACTGACGGCCGAGTACACGATGAGCCAGCTGGAGGCGCGCTACGGGGGGAGCCGGAGCGTGTGGAGCGAGTACCGCTCCGGCCAGAAGATCATTCCGTTGTCGCGGCTCAAACGGGTCGTCGAGGACCGGTTCGCCCGCGACGCCCGTACGCGAGAGCAGAAACTCCAGGAGGCACGCCGCCTCCACCTCGCCGCGGCGAACGCCGCCGTCTCCGCGACCCCGGCCCCGCTCGCGGCGACCACGAACACCATCCCGGCGCCATCCCCCGCCCCCGCTACGGCGGCCCCTGCCCCTGCCCCAGCCCCCACCCCAGCCCCCGCATCCGTACCCGCCCCGGAACCGGATGCGCCGCCGAAGCCGCCGGTGACTGACGAGCCCGACGTGGCCCCGCCCACCCCGGGAGCGGCCTTCGCGGGGGACCGTGACCCGGCACCCCCGGCGGATGCCGACACCGGGAACATCCCGGCCACCACACCGAACCTGGACGCAACGGTCCCCGACGTAGGCGGCGGTGGCGGGTTGTCCGCGAACAACCCGCTGACCTCGAAGGACATTGGGCCCAGCCCTGCGGGCGAACAACCACCACCACCCGCCGGGCAGCCGCCGGACCCCACCCGTGCGGAGCCCCGCTCGCCGCTCCCACCCGCGGACGCCCGCCCACGCGCCACCCGTTCGGGACGGTGGAGGACCCCCGCCCAGTGGGCCGCGCTCGCCGTCCTGGTCACGGTCCTGGTCATCGCGAACCGGCCCGACCACGCGGAGGACCCCTCCGCGGAGGCGTCCTCACCACAGAGCCGGGACCAGCAGAGCGCGGCGCCCTCCGAACCAGGTTCGTCCCCCGCTGCTGCCCCCTCGCCCGAGGCGTCCGTACCCGGACCTGCCCCCGACGTGCCGGCCGGCGAGCAGCCGGCGCTGCCGTCGACGGAAGCGCCGGAACCGGGACAGCCGGCTACGCCCAAGAAGAACCCGCCGGCTTCCGCCCCGCCCGCCGCGCCGTCGCCGACGACGGCGCCCGCGGCGACGAACGGACGCTTCCTGGTCCTCCAGGACGACGGCAACCTGGTCATCCGCGACGCCGACTACAACCCCGTCTGGTCGACCGGTACCACCGTCTCCCTCTAGCCCGCGCTAGAGGATGACCGGCCGATGATCCGGGGATCCGGGGATCCGGTCACCAGCCCCCGGCGCCCGTCTCCGGTCCTCGGCCGATGTGGTCAGTGACCGATCTGCCTCGCCGAGGCCATGGCCGATCCACGAGCACCGGCGATGGCCGATCAACAAGCGCCGGCCGTGACCGCTGGCCGATCAGGCGGTGACCGGTCACCGAGTCCGGGCATCGGTCACGGCGGCCCCTGAACCGGTCAAAGAGCAGGTCAGGCCGGGTATGGTCACACCGATCGCCCCCGCCGGGCAAGCGGCTGAAGGCGACGAACCGGTCACGACCGGGGACCGGTCCATTGGCGATCACTCACCACACGCCGGATCGGTCACGCCCCGGAAAGCGCCCCGTCCTCCGTGACCCCTGCCGGCAACCGGCCCCGAAGGAACCGGTCACACCGCGGTCCGGGCATCACCGCGGCCGCGCACCGCTCCCGGTCGGCAACCACCGGGGGAGAGGCCCGGTCAGCTGCCGGCGACCGATCGCAGGTGCGCGCGCCCCTGGCGTACGCGGCGCTCCTCGAGGAGCTTCGCGGCTTCGAGCACGCGACGCTGACCCGTCTTCGGCGACACCCCCAGCCGCCGAGCGGTCTCCGCGCCGGACAACTTCTTCCCCGCCTCCGCGGCTTCTGCCAGCCACTGCGCGACCTTCTCGATCTCCCGCTGGATCGGGTCGGCGTCGGACCCGTCACTCTGCTGCTGGGGCACCCGAGCCGTCGCCTCGCCGGTACCGGTCACCCCGGCGTCCCGCAGCGTCGCCGCCTGCCCGGCCGGATCGGACGGCGATGACCCGACGACCGGCGTCTGCGCGGAGGCGCTGCGCAAGGAAGCGCCGTCCTCCACCGTGGCAGCGGGCACCGGGACCGGCAACCTCGAGGCTTGGGCCGCAACTACCGGCGCCGCGGCCGCTCCTGTTTCAGTCCTCGGCTCGGCAGGCCCCTCGGCGCCATCGACCGTCCGCGCACCGGCGGAGCCGCGCTCGGCCTCGCGGAGTCCGGCCACGACCGGCTCCGGCCCTCGACCCTCGGCGTACTGGGGGTCGAGGCCCTCCTCGTACGCGGCCTGCGGTGCGCGCGGAGCGGCGAACCAGGCGCTGGTGTGAGCCGCGGGCATGGCCGTCGGGTCCACCACGAAGGGAGCGTCAGCGCGGCCTTGCCCGACCGGTCCCGCCCCGGTCCCCAAGCGGGGCTGCACCCCGGGCACGGCACCGTGCCCGTCCGGTTCGGTGCCCGGTCCCGCGTCCGCCGCGGCAGGCAGCCCCGTGGGCAACTCGCCCTCCGCGGGCCCCGCCAGGGCGGCAGCGGTGTCCGCCGGGAAGGCCGCCTCCGTCGGCTTCGCGGTCAGGAGCAGCGGGTCGATGCCCGCGGCGGCCAGGCCTTCGGGGGCGGTCTGGGAGAGGGGGACGCCGATGCGGGCGAGCCGGAGGGGCATGAGGGCGCCGACGGGGGCCTTGCGGCGCCAGAAGCGGCCGTAGCGGGCTTGGAGGCGGGCCTGGTAGATCAGGCGGTCCTGTTCCATGCCGACGGCTTGTTCGTAGGAGCGCAGTTCCCACAGCTTCATCCGGCGCCACAGCTTGAACGTGGGGACGGGGGAGAGGAGCCAGCGCGTGATGCGCACGCCCTCCATGTGGCGGTCCGCGGTGATGTCCGCGATCCGGCCGACCGCGTGGCGGGCTGCTTCGACGGTGACGACGAAGAGGATCGGGATGACGGCGTGCATGCCGACGCCGAGGGGGTCGGGCCAGGCCGCGGCGCCGTTGAAGGCGATCGTCGCGGCGGTCAGCAGCCAGGCTGTCTGGCGTAGCAGCGGGAAGGGGATCCGGATCCAGGTGAGCAGGAGGTCCAGGGCGAGCAGGACGCAGATGCCGGCGTCGATGCCGATCGGGAAGACGAGCGAGAAGTTGCCGAAGCCCTTCTGCAAGGCGAGGGCGCGTACGGCGGAGTACGAGCCCGCGAAGCCGATCCCTGCGATGACGACGGCTCCGGCGACCACGACACCGATCAATATCCGGTGCGTACGAGTCCACTGAAGCCCCGTAACGCGCTGATATCCCTCCACGAGTCCCCCTCCCACAAGGGCGCCGGCTCCGGCTCACTCCCAGGTCTGGTTCCGGGAGTTGTCGCAGGGCCATTGGCTGGCGAGGGCGCCGTCGCCCTGGCCACGGATGGTCAGGCACTTCCCCGTCGCGTTGACGATGTTCCATCCCCCACCCGCGACGGGCCGAAAGACCCAGACCTGGGTGGAGGGTGCGTTGTTGCAGCTCCACTGGTTGGCCGTTGCCCCGTCGTCGCCGACGTCACCCCGGATCTCCAGGCACTTGCGCGAGTCCAGGCTCACGATGTTCGTCGACCCGGTCGGGTTCGTGATGAGCCACTTCTGGCTGGAGGAGTTGTTGCAGGTCCACTGGTTGGCGGTCGCCCCGTCCGCGCCGGAGCTGCGACGGATCTCCAGACACATCTGCGTGGCCGCGTTCACGAAGGTCCGGGGACCGTTCCCCACCACGGGCGGAGGCGGCGCAGGCTCAGGGGCCTTGCTCTTCTCCGGCGCCGGTGCCGGCGCGGCCGGCGGCTTGGCACTCGGCTTCACGGCGCTCTCCGAGGGCGAGGGCGCCGGTTCGGACGGCGTGGGTGTGTCGGAGGGGGAGGCCGAAGCCTGGGGCGTCTGGACAGCGGTGGGCGACGGTTGCTCCTCAGGCCCGGCGCTCTCCTGGCCGATGCTTTGCGGTGAGGAGGCCTCCGCGGCGGGATCCTTCGCGTGATCGGGCCGGTTGGCGATGACGAGGACCGCGACCAGGACGGCAAGTGCGCCCCACTGCGCAGGCGTCCTCCACCTTCGCAGCCGTTCACTTCTCCCACCCGCTCGCGGACCGGGCCCCGCGACCGAGCGCGAGACGACCGTCTCGCCAACATCGGGGCGGGTCTCAGACTCCGACACCGACTTCGACTCCGACGGAACATCCGCGGCGGACCCCGGCCCCTCATCCGCCGAGGTCAGCGGATTGTCCGCGGATAACTCGGTGACTTCGCCCCATCCGGCGGCTCCGCCCGCGAGCCGGCCATCCACGTCCTGCTGCGCACCCGAACCCGTACCCGGAACCTCTTCCACGACGGGAACCGGCTCGGCCACAGGCGCGGAAGCCGTACCCGCGGCAGCGGCGGCGTTCGCCGCGGCGAGGTGGAGGCGGCGTGCCTCCTGGAGTTTCTGCTCCCTTGTACGGGCGTCGCGGGCGAACCGGTCCTCGACGACCCGTTTGAGCCGCGACAACGGAATGATCTTCTGGCCGGAGCGGTACTCGCTCCACACGCTCCGGCTGCCCTCGTACCGCTGCTCCAGCTGACTCACCGTGTACTCGGCGGTCAGGTCCCTCAAGAACTGGGCGAGGGCATTGGCCTCGTCCGTCCGTCCCTTCAACGGGCCCGGCGGGCGCCCAGGTCTGCTCATCTCTTCCCCTCCAAGGTCCCACTTGTTCGCGCACACTCGTACAAGTTCGCGGACATCCGGAGTCCCCACCCCTACTGACCTGCGCAGACCCAACTGCGCACCGCCGGACAATCAGATCAGGTTCCAGCGTGGTGTTCCACCGCTTCCGCCAACCAGGACAGCGGAGTTCACCACGGCGAAGGGACTCCCGTGAAAGAGCCGTTCATACGCCGGCCCAAGGTCATCGCGGCCCTGACCGGCCTGGCCCTGGTCATCGGCCTGGCCGTCATCCCCGCCCAGGCCAGCAACACCCAGCAGTACGCGAAGCCCTACTCGACCGGAACCATCGGCAAGGGGGCGGCTCCCGGTGGGCCGGTCACCCGCGAGCAGATCATCGCCCGCGCCAAGGACTGGGTCGATCAGCGTGTCGGCTACAGCCAGGGATCGGGGTGGGAGGACGCAGCGACGAGCGGCCCCTACCGGCGGGACTGCTCCGGCTTCGTGTCCATGGCCTGGCAGCTGAGAACGAGCCTGAGCACCCGGACCCTGTCCACCGTCGCGAGGGAGCTCTCCGAGTTAGAGGAGCTCGAGCCCGGCGACGCCCTCGTCAACACGACCCACCACGCCGTGCTGTTCGGCGGCTGGACCAACAAGGCCAAGGGCGACTTCTTCTACTACAGCGAGAGCAACACAAGCGTCCCGGCCCACAAGACCAACGCCAACATCCACCACAGACCATCGCCGGCTGGCCCCGCAACTCCTACGTCCCCCTCCGCTACAAGCACCTCCCCACTCCCTAGAAACCCACCCGCATGGGATCGGTTCCAGAGCATATCCACGGACCATTTTGAATCATCGGCAAGGCGCAAGAAGCAGCCGCACCAGGACCAGCCGACGAGCGACCATTCCCCCTGCGCCTTGCACGAGCGGGTCTGCTCCCGCCAGTCCCGCCGTGGCGGGGTCGTTCAGCGGGTGCGTTCCTTGCGCAGCCGGTTCCAGGCGGCCAGGGCGGCAAGTCGAGCGGGAAGCCCGTGGCGACGGTCTCGGCGTGGGCTGACGGAACCTCGGAATGCTGCCTTAGGCTCCGGCCATGGCAACTGACCAGTGGTACGTCCTCATAGAGGAGGACACCAGGACGACTCGGGCCGCGGACGGCGTCACGTTCAAGCTGTACCGCTGGACACTGGCAGCCAGCCATCCCGTCAACGGCACGGAGGCGCAGGCTCTCGCCGCGGCCGAGGACGCGGCCCTGAACTACCTGCCTGCCGTCTTGGCCCGGCACGCCAAGCCGGGAGCCACCCCAGCTCGCCAGGCTTTCCTCACTCCGGACGGCGCCTGGCTGGTCCAGCTCAAGCAGCGTCACCGCGAGTGCCACATACGCGTGACCGCTGCCCGCCTCATCCACGCACAGGAAGAGACCCAGGCCCCGCAGAAATCCTTCAAGGAAAAGCTCCGCCACGCCTTGGAGATCCCCGAGCCCTCCAAGCCATGGACACCCAGGACCTAGGATGATCAATCCCATGACCGTGTTCCGAAAGGCTCATGCCGCGTAGACGGCCCAGCGCGCTGCGCGCGCAACGAGAGGTCCCGCGGCTGCTGTACGCCGGCATCAGCGATTGGGGCGGGCGGTTTCCCAGAAGCTGGCGCCTGTCTCCGCGGACTGTTTCCGCGATCCATCGCGAGGAGTACCGACGACCGTACGGCGAGGGGTGGCGGCCCGGGACGACCCGAGACGCTCTCACCGCCTACCGCAACTTCCTTGCTCTCCCGGGCAGGTACGTCTACCTGCGGCTCTCCATCTGCGGATGTGAGGAGCACGAGTTTCTGGACAACGTTGCGGTGGCCCGGGATCTGCTCGAGGTGGCCGTGCACAGGCTTCCTCCGCGTCCGCGCCGGGAACTGGAGGAGCTGCTGGCACGGCTGGATGCCGAACTGCGGCGTAGGACCCTCCCGGACCCGTTCGCCTACCGACAGGCGCATCGCAGGGGTGGCTGGTGGCACTGGCGGCTCTATGACGAGACCAGCCACCTGTGACACTCCCCGGGAGCCGGCCGAGGCACCCACGATCCCCTCACTGCCGGAGCCGAGCTTCGGAGTTTGGCTCAGCGGTAGGACCACTGCAGCAGAAAGAGCCATGCGAGCAGCACCATGACAGCGGCGAAGACGGCGCAGGACCTGCCGACGAGCTTCACCGCCCCGATCTCCTCCCGCGGATGGGAGGGCAGGGGGATGGTGTATCCGGGCGGTGGCGGCGGGCCGGGCGGCGGAACCTGGACGGACATGAAACCTCTTGAATGCAGGCGAGAATCCCATAACAGCCAACGCGGCTCAGCGCGTCGGCGCCAGGACTGAAGCCTTACAGAAGAACTGAACATGTTCAACCCTGCATCACGGGACGCCGGCGGTCGGCCGAGCGCAGCGAGGCGTTTCCGCTCCTGAGCGCGGCGCCATACGCACCGCCTGCTCCTCCGCCTCTCGCCACCTCGCGACGGAATCGTGTCGTCCGCCAGCGGGATGGGGACGAAGCACCCATGTCGAAGACTTGGCGCACGGTCCTGGTGCTCGGGTTCGCGGGCTGGAGCGTATTCGCGTATCAGTGGACCGAGGTCGGGTGCAGCATCCCCCGGGCCTACCTCGCGGTGGTCGAATACGGAACACCGGAGGGCATCGAGTTCCTACCGGCCTGCCACGGCTAGAGACGGCCCCAGCCGACGAACAGGGAGCCCCCGAGACGAGCGAGGAAGCCCACCAAGCCCCCTGCTGCCAGCGAGCCTTGTCCCTGGAGCCGGAGCCGGAAGGGCCGGGGTGGGGCCCGCCCAACGGGCCGAAGGCCCGGACCCCGCGAAGGGGGTCACCCCAGCCTGCGTAGCGGGCCGTTTCGGGGGCGGAGCGCAGCGAAACCCCGAAGCCGTCCGGAGCGCGCAGCGAGGCTTCATCCTGGGGGGCAAAGCTGGACGGAATGCGTGGGCACAGTCTTGATCGTTTTGCTTCTGAGGGGCTTGCAGTTGGGTTGATAGGCCAGATGTGGAAGCCCGGTAACGGGTGGAGCTGACTGGTACTACCTGGATGCGCTGCGCAAGCAGCGGCACACGATCACGCGGATCTTCCATCGCGTGGTCGAGGAGCACGGCGCAGATGTCTCCTACCAGATGGTCCGGCGCTACGTCTCGGATCGGAAGCCGCAGATCTTCGTCGAGTCGGGGAAGGCGCCGGTCGAAGCGTTCGTGCCGCAGACCCACCAGCCCGGCATGGAGGCCGAGGTCTACTTTGGCGACGTGACCATCCGGCTCGCCGGCGAGCTTGTGACCTGCTATTTGTTCTACTTCCGCCTGTTCTGCTCGGGCAAAGCCGTCCATCGTGTCTTCGCGTCCTGCGGACAGGAAGCCTACTTCGAAGGGCACGTGCACGCGCTGCTGATCGCGCTCGGCACCGAGGCCGCGATGGCCGGCTACCGGGTCAAGTACGTGCTGGCGGCCAAGCTGGTCAACGAGCTCGTCGAGGCAGCCGACGAGAAGCAGCTGGCCAAGACGATCGCCCGCTTTGGCCGCGTCGACCTGCTCTGCAGTGATGAGCTCGGCTACATGGAACTCGACCGCCGCGGCGCCGAACTCCTCTTCCAGGCTCTGACGGAACGGGAGGAGAAGAACAGCGTGGCCATCGCCTCGAACGAGTCGTTCGGCGGCTGGACCAAGACGTTCACCGACCCCCGCCTCTGCGCGGCCATCGTCGACCGCCTCACCTTCAACGGCACCATCATCGAGACCGGCACCGACTCCTACCGGCTCGCCAACACCCGAGCTCGCGCCGAAGAGTCAGCCAAGGCCTGATGACCTCTGCCGCTTCCTGCCTCGGTGCCTGATTCTGGACTGGGGCCGGGGGTCCTACATGCCCATCCGACTGTGGCCGGGATGCGATGTCCGAGTGTGGGCCTATCGTCGTGAGTTCTGGTTGGGTCGTGGTGAGGACACAGGGTGGCATACGTGGGGGATGGTCGGCTGGTGGCGGCGCCGGAGGTGTGCGCCTATCTCGATGCGGTGTTCACGCCGGGCACCCGGCTGGGGGTGCGGAGTGATGATCGACGGACGTTTGTTGAGGTGGTCGAGGTGGCTCGGGTGACGTCGATCCGCGTCCCGAGCGGCCGACTCGTGGTGGACTCCCCGTGGCTGGAGGACGAAGACGGGGAGCCGCGGGAACTCGTCGTTCGGATTCCTCCCGGTACGTACGGGGTGGATGCGGCATGGACGGAGGCACCATACGAGTTCATGGGGGAACACTTCTCCGGGCGTGAGGTGGCCGCGACGCGCCTGTGCGTGCGGGAAGGCACGGTGGCGGTCTGGGAGATGGGCCTCGCCACTGGCGACGACATCGAACGCCTTCGTCAGGGCGACGAGGTCGGATTCAACACGGACACCTCCACGGGCAGCTTCGGCGATGCAACAGCCTGGCCCGCGCTGACAGCGCCGTTCCGCAAGTTCCGGGAGCAGCGCAGGACAGCACCGGGCACCCTCGTGTCCCGTGACACCGAGAGCGTGGGCGGCGGCGAGTTCGAGATGGTTCGTGATGAGGCCCGGGGCGCAGACCTCATCACCTTCTCCGCCACCGAAGGACTTTCCGTAACCTGGCTCGGCTGTACAGAAAACGGAGAGCTCAGCTCCATCGTCGTCATGGGCCACATGGGCATGGAAGCCCTAGCCTGAGGACATTCAGCACGGCTCCCCGACGATGGCGGCTTGCTCTCGCTGCCTGGCGCAGCTGCACGGAGGCCCAGACTCCCGTTCGCGGTTCCGTCGCGGTGACGTTTCGCGAACCGGACGGCTCTCCGATGCTCCGGCTCGACCTGCACCGTCAGGTTCAGAAACAGGCAGTCGACGGCCCGCCGTCCTCCGCGGGCGGCGGGCCGTCCCCATGCACCGACTTCATTTCTCGTGAGCATTCTCCGGCCCAGTGATCAGCAACTGCTGCCCAAACCGGGTGACAAACGCTGCTGTTGAACGTGAACAAAGCCAGATCCTGGAGTAGGGGGAGAGTGTCATGGCGGATGAGCAAGAGGTTGAGGCCACCCCGGAGGAGGTTCCGGTGGAGAAACCGACTCTGGTGGCGGGGACTCAGAAGCTGGAGTCGAAGCAGATCACAGGGCAGGTCATCACGCACACGGTCGTTAAGCCCCTGTAGTTCGCAGCGCAGCAGTTTGGAAGCGGAGCGGACCCCGTTCAGGCGGTCCGCTCCCCCCGACCGCCAGTCGAGAGAAGCCCGCACCCCTCCCGCTGCTGCCAGCCGGGACCGCGGAGCGGGCCCTGGCCCTGGAGGCGGAGCCGGAAGGGCCGGGGTGGGAGCGAAGCGGACACCCCGAACAGGCCGAAGGCCTGGACCCCGTGAAACGGGGTCATCTCCCGCGCGAAGCGCGGGAGCCCATGAGTCCGCGAAGCAGGCCCGGGCCAGTCCGAAGCGAAGCGCAGGACCCGGCCGAAGGCCGGCCATAGCTCGGAGCGAAGCGGAGAGCCAGGCGCCGAAGGCGCCCCGGCCGAGCGCAGCGAGGCGTTCCCGGTCCGGAGCGAAGCGGAGGAGCCCCTGCCCGAAGGGCAGGCCATGGGCGCGAAGCGCCCCCGCCGAGCGCAGCGAGGCGGTTCAGTCCCTGTCTCTT
>NZ_JBSGXB010000011.1:0-62546 GCF_053609185.1 Streptomyces sp. NPDC054956
GAGCAGGGTGGAGCCGTGCACGGCTCCACGGCCGCGGCCGCCTGTGCCGCGGGCGCCACCTTGTCACCCGAGGCACGGGCCGCGGCGAGCACGAAGGCCCGCCGGGCTCAGGGCGGCACGTGCCGACTCGCCCCCGGTCAGGCCAGGCCCGCCTCGATGGCGCGGCGGACGGCTGCTGCGCGGTCGGGGATGTCCGCTTTGGCGAAGAGGTTGTTGATGTGCGTCTTGACCGTGGCCTCGCTGATGAAGAGCTCCTCGGCGATGGCCCGGTTGGGCAGGCCCCGGCCGATCAGGGTCAGGACCTCGCGTTCGCGCGGGGTGAGGTCCTCGGGCAGGGCGGGACCCGGCGCGGGGGGCTTGGCCGCCGTGGTCCTCGCATTGGCGAGCAGCCGGTCCTGGACCTCGCGGTCGAGGACGGACTGGCCGGCGGCGGCGGCGCGGATCGCCCGGGTGATGTCCTGGCGTCCCGCGTTCTTGGTCAGGTACCCGCGGGCTCCCGCGCCCAGGGCGCCCAGGATCGACTCGTCGTCGGCGAAGGTGGTGAGGACGACCACCGCCACCCCCGGGTGCTGTTCGGACAGCCGGCGGGTCGTCTCGATGCCGTCCATGACGGGCATCCGTAGGTCCATCAGGACGACGTCCACCGGGCCGGCCGCGAGCGCGGCCAGTACCTCGTTGCCGTCCGCGGCGGCCGCGACGACGTCGATGTCCTCGCAGAGGCCGAGCACCGCGGCGAGCGGTTCGCGGACGGCGGCCTGGTCGTCGGCGACGACCACCCTCAACTTCGGCTGGGTCTGGGTCGGTTCTCTCATCCCGGGATCACTGCCTCCACGTACCAGCCGCCCCGGTCGGGCCCCGGGAGACGGGGCCCGCGGTGACGGTTCCGTTCAGCAGCGCGACGCGTTCGCGCATGCCGATCAGTCCCATTCCGCTACCGGTTCCCGTGGTCGTCGTGCGGGTGCCGGGGCGGTTGCGGATCTTCAGTGTCGTCGATGCGGGGGCGAAGGTCAGCTCCACGCCAACCTCTCCTCCGGGTGCGTGCCGGGCGGCGTTGGTCAGGGCTTCCTGAGCGATCCGCAGGAGGTTCTGGGTCACGGGGGCCGGGAGCTCGCGGATCGTGCCGGTGAGGGTGAGGGCGTCGTGGTGGCCCGAGGACTCGACCATTGCGGTCAAGGTCTCCACGAGCGGGAGCGCGTCCTCGCGCAGTGCGTGCACGGTCCACTGGGCCTGCTTCAGACTCTCCTTGACCAGGGCGTGGGCCTTTGCGTTGGCCTCGCGGACCTTGTCCAGGTCACCCGTCTCGATCAGGGCGTCGGCCAGTTCCAGCTGCATGTTGATCCCGGCCAGCGAGTGCGCCAGTACGTCGTGCACGTCCCGGGCGATCCGGCCGCGTTCGGTCAGTACAGCCGTGCGGGCCTCGGCGCGGGCGGCACGCTCGGCCGATTCGGAGGCCTCGATCACCGCTTGGACGGCCTGGCGGCGGCTGCGGTTGAGGATGCCGATCAGGACCGGCGCTCCAGTGGCGAGGCCGAGTACCCACGGCAGACGCTGGGGCCCGGGGGCGAGGTCCAGGTAGAGGACACCCGCGCAGAGCAGGCTGCACAGCGACGCGAGGGACAGGGCCCATCTGGTGCTCAGCCGGTATCCGATATGGCCGGACAGGAAGAAGGGGTAGAGGTATCCCGTGCCGCTGGCGCTGACCCCGATGAGAGCGGCCGACGCGAGGATGCCGCCGGCCAGCCAGGCCGGGGCGAAGCGTTGGGTGACGGCGTTCTCGGGCAGGCTCCGGGCGAGCAGTGCGGCCGTGCTGAGCAGGAAGAGGACGGCGACGGCCAGCCCCCGGCCGCTGATTCCCATGGGTCTGATCGTCATCGCTCCGGCGACGATGACGGCCAGGGTCAGCGCCCACCGGACCTGCAGGTCCCCTCCGGGAACCGGATACGGGACCGCCCCCTGGGACGGCGGCTTCCCGGGGGGCGGAGCGCTTTCGCTCTGGGGCTCGGTGCGGGGCATGCGCAGAACGTACTGCACGGTCAGGCCGTGCGGTCGAGGACGGAGGCGGGGGCGGTGGCGGTGGCGTTCTGGCGTGCGGTCGCGGTCTGGGCCGCGGCCGCCGTGCGGGGCAGGCTCCGGATGAAGATCGTGGCCAGCCGCGTGACCACCTCGGTGAGGGCCATCAGGACGAACGCCGCCACCCAGGCCTTGTCACTGGTGATCTGGTGAGCGGCGCTGAAGCGGGCCACGTCGGCGGCGCCGCCGTGCTCGACCCACAGCTGGAAACCCATCCGGGCGCCCATGCCGAGAACCCACAGGACCGCCGCCACCACACCGGCCTTGATCAGGACGTGCTCGCCAACGATACGGACGCGGGTGTAGACGCCGCCCGCGATGCCGAGCACGGCGCCCACACCCACCAGGGCCGCGATGAGCACCAGGTCATTTCCCTCGGTGGGGATGGTGTCCAGGTACGAGTAGGCAACGAAGGCCACGATTCCCAGCGGGATCAGGAAGGTCTTGAGGCCCAGCCGTCCTTCCCGGAGCTGGCGGAAAACAATCAGGAGAAGCGCGATGTCGGTGATCCACTCGGTCGTTGTCATGTCCCCAAGACTGCTCCGGAACGGCTCGCGGGACCTGCACCCAGGGGTGGAAACCCGGGTGGAGAAGGACAGCGGTGGAGGTGGAGGTGGAGCGGCGTGCGGGTGGGGTGCGCGTCAGAAACTCCAGGCGCCGGGGGCCGCCCGGGGGCCGCTACCGGGGGGCGAGGTGGCGTCAGAGCGGGGCCGGGCCGCGGGCCGGCCCCGGGGCGGGTTCGGACTGGAGGCGAGCCGTCAGCAGCACCCCGAGGGCGGCGACCTCCTCCATCGTGGGCGCGCCCTTAGTACTCCAGCAGCGGATCGTGTCCTGATCTGCTGGTTGTCTTTGTCAGGGCATGGTGGGGATGGTTGAGGCCCAGGGGTGGGCTGCGGAGTTGGAGTCGGTGTTCGCGCGGGTGGCGAGCCGGTTTGGGCGGGCGGATCTGCGGTGGCGGATGCGGGATTACCTGCGCGGGCTGCTGGCTCCCGTGGCCCGGAGGAACGGCTGGCAGCTGGCCGAATACGCAGGTCACCGCACCCCTGGCGGATTCCAAAGGCTTCTGAACTCGAGCGTGTGGGACACGGATGCCCTGCGTGACGACGTCCGGGACTACGTCGCCGACAAGCTCGGCCCTGATGGTGTGCTGATCATCGACGACACCGGGTTCATCAAGAAAGGCAGCACCTCAGCCGGGGTGGGTCGGCAGTACACCGGCACTTCGGGAAAGATCGACAACTGCCAGATCGGGGTGTTCGCGGCCTATGCCGCCAGCCGTGGACGGGCCCTGGTGGACCGGGAGTTGCATCTGCCGAAGTCCTGGACCGGTGACCGGGAACGGTGCGCAGGTCAAGAGCCTGGCCGGGTTCTGGCGGATCGATGAGCTGATTGCCGGGGCTCCAGATGACGCCTGGCAGCGGCTCTCCTGCGGTGACGCGGCGAAAGGCTCGCGGATCTATGACTGGGCGAGTGCGAGGCTGCCGTCGATCGGATCCTTCGACGGCGGCATCCCGACTCATCACCGCTGGGTGCTGGCCCGCCGCAGCGTCCGCCGTCCGGACGAGATCGCCTACTACTTCACTTACGGGCCCGTGGCCTGCACGGTTGTGGATCTGGCGAGGGTGGCCGGGATGCGGTGGGCGATCGAGGAGTGCTTCCAGGCCGCGAAGAACGAGTGCGGCCTGGACGAGTACGAGGTCCGCCGGTACGTGGGCTGGTATCGGCACATCACCCTGGCCATGCTCGCCCATGCGTTCCTGGCCGGCCTGGCCGCCGACGAAGTCGCAAAGGGGGCAGCAGAAACGACCCCGCCTGCGGCATCGTCGGTCTCACCGTGGCAGAGATCCGACGGCTCCTGGAGCATCTCCTGCCCCACCGCCGAACAAGCCGGCCTCGTTGCACATCCTGCTTTTCCGCTCTCGCGGCCAGGACCGGTGCCACCGCCCGGATGCTCACGAAAGACATGCCGGCGCGGCGCGGGTTCTTCAGCTCTGGGCGGGGATGTCCAGGGCAGTCCCGTACAGGCGGGAGACCCGGAGCAGGATGGTCACGCGCCGGTCAGGCAGCGGCTGCTCTCCGGGAGCCGCCCCGTCGGCCGGGTCTACTATCTCCGCCTCTCCCTCGGCGACGGCGAACGACCAGATGTCCGGGCCGCTGACGTGCAGTGAGGCGTGCGGATCACTGCGCAATTGGCGGACCTTGAGGCGGTTGGCGGTGGAGGAGACCCGCAGGACGCGCTCCCCGGCGTTCCAGTCGTAGAGGACGGTGGACAGGTGCGGGTGGCCGGTGCTCCTGACGCTCGCGAGTACGCCGAACTGCTGCTGGCTCAACAGCTGCGAGAGCTCCTGGTCGGTGAGCGCCCGGGGGGCCGGTCCGTCGTTCTGGGTGGTGGCGGTTTCGGTGGCGGTGTGCTCACTCATGAAGATCAGCCTTTGATGGTCGGGGGCGAGTCGGGCGGGATGGGGGCTGGGTCGGACAGCCGCGGCGTTGGCGGGAGCCGGCTCATCGACGACGGTCCAGGGCAACCTGCTGCTCGGGGCGGCGGGCGGGGCGCGCGATGACGCGGGTTGGATGCGGCAAACCCGTGGCGTCTCCTGTCAGTTGACGCAACAACAGAGACTGTAACAGATGGTTTCGTTGCAGACGATTAGTTAGGGTTCCACCTGCCGGACCCACCTCGCCCCCCTCAGGGTCGGTGGCCGCCATAGCCTCGCGGCATGTCCTGCTGAGGGGTGCCGGTGCCAGGGCCCGGCCCGCATGGTTCGCTTCACCGGCGCCGTGGTCCGCCCGGTGTACGGCCGGTGCGGGAAGGACGGGGTCGCCTCCCCGCTGGGCGGTGTGCGGGCGTACCGGTCCTGCTATATGAGGAGCCGGACGGAACCCTGCGGACGGTGCGGGAACATCCGGCCGATAGGCGGGCGGGACGCCTGTGGCGCCACCCTGTATCTGCCGTGCGTCCGTGCGCGCCGGTCAGAATGGTCCGTAAAGCCAGTTGCCCGGGGCGTCGGGGTCCTCGCTGGTGAAGAACTCCACGACGGCGGCGTCGATTTCAGCCGGGTCCAACGTGCCATTCCCGTCGCGGTCCAGGCGGCGGAACGCCTCCTCCATCCGCTGTGCGGGCACCCCGCCGATGGCCTGGCTGAGCCGCAGGTACTCCTCCAGCCCGATCACTCCGTCGTCCTCGACGTCCGTGAGGGCGAGCCAGGCCGAGGCCCCCGCGTGCAAGGTCTCCAACAGGGTGACGGGACTGGCGGCGACCGACCGTCGGATCCCCTGCTCGAAGGCCTCCGGGTCGAGGCGGCAGCCCCCGGGGTCGACGTGTGCGAGGTGGTCTACCCACAGCCGGTGCAGGGCGTCGCGGAGCGTGCGGATCCGGTCCGCCTGCCCCGGGAACACTTCGGCCATCCGGTCGGCTACGGCTGCCAGGTCGTCCTCCCCGAGGAAGCCGTCCTGGTCGGCGTCGAGCAGCGTGAACATGTAGTGCATCTTGCGGGTCAGCACTGGTGTGGCGTTGTCGGGCATGAGGGCTCCTCCGAGTAGCGGCGGACGTCAATGCGGTCGCGGCCCATCCTTGGCGGGGCCGCCGGCCGTCACCCCCGTCCATCACCCGTCCGGACGCGGGGAACAGGCGTCCAGCAATAGCCGCTCGACGGTGAATCAGGCGGCATCGCCGCCTGGGCAAGCCGGGCACCGCCGGCGAGGGCCGGGCGTCAGGGCCTCAACTCCGGCCGTGGCAAAGGTTCAAACGCATTGCGCCCGTTCCTGGGCCCCTGCACGTCACCCCTCGTCGGGACGTTCCTGACGATCACGACGACGAGCGCGCAACCGATCAACGGCGCACTCGTTGTGATCTTGGGTGCGCAGGGCGTGCGCCCCCGGAGCACAGCTGAGCATCATGCGCTAGTCGAAGTGGGTTACTGGTTGTGAAGAACATCCATACGACCGCGGGCGTTCCGTGGCACGTATCCGCGTTCCGCGTCGAAGCGGGCGGGTCGGGGGAAGCGGAGGTGCTCGGGCGGGTCCGTGAGCTGAGGGCGAGGATCCTCTTCGACCACGGCCGCCGGCCCGACTTTCGTACATCGGACGGCGGCTACGCCGACGACCAGGACCTGGACTTCGGCGCCTGGCACTTCGTCGGGCGGCGGGAGCCGGGGGGCCCGGCGTTGGGGTACGTGCGGCTTTCGACGCCGGAGACGGGCAGCCTTTTCCAGACCCGGGCGTATCTGGGTGCCGAGCGCTACGACGACGTACTGAGGGAAAACGGCCTCGGTGCAGCGGAAACGTTTGAGCACAGCCGTCTGGTGGTGGAGCACCAGGCGCGCAAACTGGGCCTGGGAATCCATCTGAACGCCTTCGCCATGGGCGCCGCACGTTTCCTGGGAGCCAAGGCAATGATCGGGACCTCGGGTACCGCCGACGGGCAAGACCGGTTCCACGAGCGGTTCGGTTTCCGCCCCGTCCCGGGTACGCGCCGCTACGTCGCGCACTACACCGAAGACGTGGTCATCATGCTGTACCGCCCCGGGTTCTCGGGAGGCGAGTTCAGCGGGCTCATCGAGGAATTGGAGGAATCCTTTCCGGCCTCGGTCGTACCGGCACAGCATGCCGGGCTGGGCACGGTGGCCCGGCCGGGCGCGGCCCCGCAGGACCTCGTACGCCTGCCCTCCACCCGTCTCGCGATCCCCGCCACCGCCACGAGCGGCGATCCGCGTTCCCGCACGTGCTGGCAGCCCGTGCTCTTCGCCCCGGCGCACGAGCAGGACCGGATCGGCCTGCAGAGCCTGATCGACTCGGGTGACGTCCGCGAGGTGATGGACACGATTGCGGATCAGCTGGCGGAGCTGGTCACCAGCCGTGAACCCGGTCTGCGTTCCTCGCCTGACGCGGTACGGCGGGCCGTGGCGGAACAACTGGCCGGCGCCCGCCCCCAGGAGTACGGAACCTGGGTCTGGTACCCGTGGTCCGGGCGCCTGGTGCACCTCTTGCCCCGCGAGGAGTTCCGGCTCGTGCGCACCGACCGCAACCGCGGCCGGATCGACCGTGCGCAGCAGCGCCGGCTGCTGGGATGCCGTGTGGGCATCATCGGTCTCTCGGTCGGCAGCAGTGCCGCCCTGACCTTCGCGATGGAGGGCATCGGCGGATCGTTCAAGCTGGCCGACTTCGATTCCCTGAGCGTCTCGAACCTCAACCGGTTGCGCGCGGGTGTCCATCACCTGGGCCTGAACAAGTGCGTGCTCGCGGCCCGGCAGATGCTGGAGATCGACCCCTGGCTGGACATCGAGCTCTACCAGGGCGGTCTGACCGACAACACCATGGAGGAGTTCTTCACCGGCGGCGCGGGCCCCATCGACCTCCTCGTCGAAGAGTGCGATACCCCCTACGTGAAGATCGCCGCCCGCGAGCACGCCCGGCAACTGGGCATCCCGGTCGTCATGGACGCCAACGACCGGGGTCTGCTGGACGTGGAACGCTTCGACCTCGAACCCGACCGGCCCCTGTTGCACGGCCTCCTCGGCGAGACGACCTCCAGCGACCTGAGGGACCTCACCCACGAGGAGATGGTCGACGTCATCCTCGCCATGGTCGACCGGGAGCGCATCAGCCCGGAGCTGACGGCCTCCATCTCCCAGATCGGCGTCACCCTCAGCAGCTGGCCACAACTCGCTTCAGGGGTCGCACTGGGCGGCGCCCTCACCGCTGATGCCGCGCGCCGCATCCTGCTGGGCCAGCCCCGCCCGTCGGGACGCTTCTACACCGACCTGGAAATCCTCACCGCCGGCGACCGCAGCACCCTCGCCTGACGTACAGCCCGAGCATCAATGCCATCGCTGACGCCGTGTCGCCGGCACCGTGCCAGAACACAACTACCCCGATCCACGACCCACCGGCACCACCGTCAACACACCTCTCCGCGCTGTCCACCGAGATGGGAAATCCACCATGTCCGCAGCCACTGACATCCTGCACCGGGTCACAGCCCTCGTCGCCGCCGTCGCCGATCGTCCAGTCGATGACATCACCGCGGAATCCCGGCTTGTCGAAGACCTCGACCTCGACTCGCTCCAGGTGGTGGAGATCGCGGTCCGGGCCGAGGAAGAGTTCGGCAGTCCCATCGACGACTCCCTACTGGCCGAGCAGGGCGTGACCGTGGCCCACTGTGCACGCGTGGTGCAGGAGGCCAACGCCCAGGAGGTCCGCACGTGACCCGCCCGGCGCCGTCCATCGCCTTCGGGATCCAGGGCCTGGGTGTCCACATCCCGCAGCGCCGGGTCGGCAATGCGGAGATCGCCGGCCGGTACGGGGTGGACCCCGAGTGGATCGAGCGCATGACCGGTGTCAGGGAGCGGCAGTACGCGGAGCCCGGCCAGGCCACTTCCGACCTCGCCGTCTCAGCCGCAGAACACGCCCTCGCCGATGCCCATCTATCCCCTCGGGACATCGACGTCATCCTCGTGGCCACGAGCACACCCGACCAGCTCGCGGTCGCCACGGCCTGCCGGGTGCAGCACCGTCTCGGCGCGGACCACGCCTGGGCCACCGATGTCGGCGGAGCCTGCGCGGGCTTCCTCTACGCCCTGAAGACGGCCCGTGACATCCTCGCCGCGTCAAATCCCGCGGGCCGCGCACTGGTCATCGGAGCCGAGACGTTCTCCAAGTTCCAAAATCCCGTCGACCGGTCCACGGGCGTCCTGTTCGCGGACGGAGCCGGCGCCGTGGTGGTCGGACCCGCGGCCACGGGACAGGGGATCTTGTGCAGCACGCAGGGAACTGACGGCGCCCTGGCCGACATCGTGGGGATCCGCGCGGGCGGCAGCGCACAGCCGACGACCGAGCACACCGTCTCCGAAGGCGGGCACTACCTCCACATGAACGGGAAAGCAGTCGCGGCCTACTTCCACGACGCCTTCCCCAAGATCGTCGGCGGACTCATCAAGCTGTCCGGTCTCCCCCTGAGCGAGATCGATCTCGTCATTCCGCATCAAGCCAATCCCCGCATACTGCGCGCGCTGAGTCTCGAGCTGGGCATCTCCACCTCGCAACTCGTCGTCACCGCCGATACGTTCGGCAACACGGGCGCGGCCTCGATCCCCATGGCCCTGCACGTGGCACGAGACCAAGGCCGCCTCCACCCGGATAGCACCGTTCTGCACGCCGCCGTCGGCGCGGGAATGAGCTGGGCCGGAACCGTGCAGCGTTGGCTGTGAGTCAGCCCATGACCAAACGTGCCGGGCCCGACCTGGTCACCGGCTTCCGTCAGCGCGAGAGCAGCCCGTAGCGTTCCGCCCGCTCGCGCAGAACCGTTCCCGTCCCGGCTCATTGAAAGAGCCGAGCTCACCCGCAACGCGGCCGGGACACCTTCCCCCAGGGTTCCCGCCGCGGTGCGGTGAGTTCACCGCGGCGACAGACCGCCCCTCATCCCAGGCGCCTGGTCACCGACAGGCCCCGCGCCGGAGAGAAACGGTGGGGAGCCCGTCAGTCAGCATCGGCCGCACAACGGCCGGGAGTGGGTAAGGCCGCGGCGAGGGCGACCTCGGGGGCCCAGCCCCATGAGCACACCGCGCGCAGCGCGGCCGCCTTCGGTACGCGGGTCCGGCGGCCGTCGTGGGCCTGCCGCTGCGACACGACTTCCCCTCCCCCGCCGGAAGCGCTGTCGAAGCGCACTGGACCCGGGAAGGTTCCATCGCAGAGGACTGCCTCGACCGCGCCCGTGCGGGATGTGCCGAACTTCTCTGTCGTCCGGGTCTCGCGCCTGCTCGCAACGCCCCTCCCGGCACCGCCCTTCAAGCTGCTCGCGGACTGGAGCCGCCTGAACACGACGATCCCGCAGCCGGCCCACCCGGCAGGCTATTGGCTTGCCGTTTAACCTCTGGCCGGTGGATCAAGCCGGCTACCGCTTCCTCAGGGCGCGTGTGGTGTGGGGTCGGCGCGGCGCTCGTGCCGGTTCGGGGACGGAAATCGTGTTGTGACGCGAGAGTCCACGCCGTAGACAGTCGACGATGGCGGCTTCTCCCGACTGCTCCCACTCGGCATCTGTTCGAGGGAGTACTCGTGGACGGCCGCAGACAGGCAGCCTCCACCATGGCTCGCGGTCACTTTGCGGTCGATCCCGAACCCCACGGGCCGCCGTTCGTGCCCGCTGAGAACCAGGACGATTTTCCTCCGTCTTACCCAGGTGGCTCCTGCATCAGTGACGCCGATGGAGTGGTCGTCGTTTCCGCGGAGATCCGGAACACCTTCGTACTGCACCCCGAAGACACGCTCGGCCTCGCCTGGAACTGGACGCCCGGGTGACACCGCACCGCTTCCCCGCCGAGCTCCTCGCCCGCTAGCAGACGCGGGAGGAGACTTACGCCCAGCGGCCGACCGAGATCGTCGAGCACAAGACCCGGCTCAACTCATTCTGAAACGATCAGTTAGCCCTCTACGCCGAGCCGGAGCCCATTCAACCGCGATCCCACTGATAAACAATCAGCAACCAGCAGGCCCAGACCCAGACCCAGACCCATTCAAGAGCCGCCAGCTTCTAGGCATCGCGCGACAGCCCCTGCCCGCGACCGCCGCCCTCGCTTCGCAGTCCGCCACATGCACTACTTCGCCGGGCTCGTCGGCTCACTGCGCGAACTGTGCGAGCAGTACACCGACGAACAGCTGGAGACGGTGGCGTCGTTCACCCGCGAGGCCGCTCGCCGGCAGACCGAAGCCACAAAGCAGCTGCCCTGAACCGGGGATGATGCCCGGTGCGCGGGCCCGCCTTGACCTTGTGGGTCCGGGAGACGGCGTCCGTGACGACGGCGATGGTGTCGCGCTTGCGCATCTGTTCGGGATCTCGAAGTCGGCAGCGGACCAAGTCGTCGACTACCTCGGACCACTGCTCGCTGAAGCAACGGCAGCGATTTCGGAAGGACACCGTTCTCATCGTGGACGGCACACTGGTCGCCACCCACGACCACAGCATCGCCGAGAAGTCCAAGAACCACCGCTACTCCACCAATCACCAGGTCGTCGTCGATGCTGACACCCGCCTGGTCGTCGCCGTCGGCGCCCAGTACCCGGCAACCGCAACGACTGCAAAGCCTGGGCCGAGTCCGCGCCCGCGTCGAGCACGTCTTCGCCCGCATGAAGACCTGGAAGATCCTTCGCGACTGCCGCCTCAAGGGCGACGGCATCCACTACGCCATGCACGGCATCGCCCGCCTGCACAACCTCAGCCACACCGCGTAGCAGAGCTGCCACTCCCGCACAGGGCTCACTCCGGTGGGGTGAAGCCAATTACAGGACAGCCCATATGGGGGCGTTCGTCATGTTTGCCCGCTGCCAGAGGCCCGGGGCGCGCACGTGAAGAAAGAACCGCCAGGGTGGAAGCTACCGGGGATGAAGCCCTCACCCCCATTCGCTCAACTTGGCTCCACGAGACCCATGGCTTCAGGGAATTCGAGAGCCATGGCCCGACGATCGGGCAATTCCTCTTCCTCTGCCAGTTCCCGAAACAGGAGGACCAACTGCTGTCGAATTTCGTCCGAAACGTTATTGAGGAGAAATCCCACGGGTTCAACGATGGCCGTGGATACGTCAGGGTCGACTTCCTCGTCATCGGTCATCTCGATCGAGATGACGAGATCCATTACGGCCTTGGCGAGCACTCGTTCCACGGCGTTCATGGCACAACCCTTACTTTGATATTCATGATCATCTGCCTCCCTAGAATTTTCCGCGCCTGAGCGGCTACTGCAGCATTCGGAACCTCCCATACCCCGGTGAGGCCATTCTGCTCCAATGCAAGGGATTGGTTCTGTGCTTGTCGATAGGTCTTGGGGTATCCAGTTACGTTGAGTTTTCGGTCGATCAGAACATTATTGATCGCATCGTGGCCATCGAACTTGATCTGACTCATCTTGGATGCGCCTGCCTTGAAGTAATCCAAGGCCGGTGCAAAGCCAGGTCGTGAACCCATTGCACCAGCGTCATAAGCCTGAGCCTGTGCACTCATACTTGCGTTCTCTGGAACCCAGTTGACTTCGCCGTCGCAGTTATGGACCAGGACTGGGGTAGCCCCCGCCAGCACATAGTATGTGTGGCGGTTGCTGACGGTGAGGTTGTGGACGCGGTGGGGTTCTGTCCGGGTCTGGAGGGCGGTGATCTGGACGTAGGTGCCGGCGGAGGTGCGGAGCCACGTGCCCGGTGTGAGGTCCTTGGCGGGGACCCACTCCTGGAGGGCTTCGACCCAGAACGGGTGGCCGTCGGTGGCGGTGATCGTGTCGGTGCGGTGGTTCGGGCCGGTGGCGACGGTGATCCGGACGAGGTTCTTGTCCCCTTGGCCGATGATGGTGGCGGCTACCGGCTGTGCTTCGGTGGCGCCGGTTTCCGGGTCGGCGGCCAGGACCACGTCACCGAGTTGGACGTCCTCGATCGGCTTGGTGCTGCCGTCGGCGAGCGCTACTTCGGTGCCGGGGATGAAGCTGTTGCGCGTACACGAGTTGCCGTTGCCGCCGTTGCCTCGAGCGTCGGCTTTGCCGCCCGGGTCCGGTGCCTTCTTGGCTGCGGCTGCTTCGTCGGTCTGTTTTGCCGCGGCTGCGGCCGCGTCGGCGTCGGCCTTTCTGGCTGCGGCCAGGTCCTCGTTGTACTTCTGGGTGTAGTTCGCGAGGTCCTCGGTGTACCTGGCGAGCGCGGAGGCATACTTTTCGGCCTTCTCGGCGATGTCGAGTGCCCAGGAGATCACGCCGCTCCACTTGTCGAAGGCCTCCCATGACTTCTTGAGGGCCTTGACGAGCTTCTTCGCCTTGCCGGCGAAGGGCAGGAGGGCTTCGGCGGCCATCATGCCGCAGGTTTTCAGATCGCCGCCGAGGCAATCCTTGATGTCGTTGTAACCGCTGGCGTCCTTGAGTACCTCCTTGGCCGCCTGCAGTGCGAACTGCATCTTGCCGCCGCGGATGATCTCCTTGGCACGCGCGACGTCCTCGGCCGCCGGAGACGTGTCCGCTGGTGGAGCGGGCGGCTGGTTGTTGTTTCTGACCTTCTGTTCCTCGGTCCCGCCAAAAGCGCCCTTGCCGATCAGGCATTGCTCCGTGCAGAGTCCGCTGGGGTCGCTGAGGGTGACCGGGCTGTTGTTGGCGTAGCTGTACGCCTGCATCTGCTGCGGGTCGGTGTTGTCCATGATCGGGTCCGCGGAGATGAACCGGCCGATGGCGGGGTCGTATTCGCGGGCGCCGAGGTGCGTGAGACCGGTGGACTTGTCCTCCGTTCCCCCGACGAAGCCCCTTTCCCCGGGCCAGATCGAGGGCTGGGCACCGCGCACATCGCCGAACGGGGTGGACTTGCGGCGGCTGACCTCTTGGCTGGTCCTGTCAACGCTGGTGTTGGCGGTGCCGTTGTGGTCGCTGATCAGGTAGGAACTCGTCGTGGTGCCCGACTCGTTCGTCCGCACCATGACCGGTCCGGCGGGGTGCGCGTAGTACCGGGTGGCGGTGACCTTGTCGGTCGCCTTGGTGTGCTTCAGCTCCGTGCCCGGGAGGTACAGCGTGGTGCCGTCCGGGTCTCGGCGGATCAGTCGGCTGCCGCCCGCGTCGTAGAGGAACTCCGTGGAGGCGCCGGCTCTCGTGGCCTTGGCCAGGCCGCCCTCCGTGTTCCACTCCAGCGTCTGTGTCTCGCCCATGACGGTCCGGCTGCTGGTGTTGCCGGACGGGTCGTAGCCGTAGTTCTCGACCCGGCTGCCGCCCTTGCCCGTGGTGGTGACCGAGGACAGCTGGTGGGTCTTGCCACCCTGCGGGTACGCGTAGGTGCGGGTGACGTCGGAGGCGGTGTTCCCGGCCGGGTCGTGCTGGACCTCGCCGGTCCGATTGCCGCTCACCGAGAAGGCGTACGACGTCCAGTACGGATTCGGTCCGCCGATCCGCGGCCTGCCGCCCGGGCCGGCCGCGCCGGGCTGGGCGGCGCAGTCGTCGGTGGCCGTCCACGCCTCGGCCATCCGCTGCATGTAGTCGTATGCGAAGCACTGCGTGTCGGTCTGCGCGGGGCCCGCGTTCGGCCCTTCCGCGTCCTTGATCTTCAGGATGTTCCCGGCCGCGTCATACGCGTAGTCGACGCGGTTGATCCGCTGTGGCGCGGTCTCGCGGTCGTTGGTGACGCTGTTGACCCGGCCGGTCTGCAGGTCGTAGTCGTACGACGACCAGACCTGCTTGCCGAGCACTCCCGTCTTCGTGACCGTCGCCCGGCCCACCGCGTCGTAGGCGACGTCGTCGACGAACGTCGCCCCGCCTCCGTACGTCATCTTCGTCGGCAGGTCGTAGCCGTTGTACGAGGTGGTGACGGTCTCGGCCGCCAGGCCGCCCGCGGCAGGGTGCTGGACCCAGGTCGGCATGCCCGTGTTGGCGCTGTAGCCGCTGGTGTAAGCGTAGACGCCAGCGAGCTTCCCCTCGGCGGCGGGGATGGTGGTCTTGCTGCCGGTCGGGCGGTATTCGGTGTCGTAGCCGGTGACTTCCTGCTTGTACTCGCTGCCGCCCGCGAACCGGCTGGAGGAGACCGGGAGTCCCACGGCCCCGGGCAGAGTGTCGTAGGTGTACTCGGTGAGCTTGGGGCCCTGCAGCGTGCCCTCGTGGGTGGCCGTGGGGCGGCCTAGGACGTCGTAGGCGTACGCGAGGGTCTTGCCGCGGCCGTCGGTGGCGGTCAGCACACGGCCGCCCGCGTCGTAGGAGGCGCGGCTCTCGCCGCTGTCCGGGTCGACCGACTTGATCAGCCTGCCGCGCGTGTCGTACTCGTACGTCCATGCCACGCCGTCGGCGCCGGTGACCTTCGCGAGTCGGCCTTGGGGGGTGTACTCGTAGGAGATGGAGTCGGAGGGGCCGGCGGGGCCGTCTCCCTTGAAGTGCTCGAGCCGCGTCTTGCGGCCGAGCGCGTCGAGGTGCGCCTTGGTGGGCGTCGTCCCCTGCGGCGGGTCCACCGCGATCCAGTCGCCGCCGTACGTGGTGGTGGTGCGCCGCTGCTCCGTGCCGTTGGCGCGGCGGATCGTGGCGGTGATGCGGCCGAGGGTGTCGTACTGGGTGACGACCGAGGAGGGGACGGCCGAGTCGAGGCTGGACCACAGCGCCGGTACCGGGCCGGAGTCCCGGTTGACGTAGGCCGCGTTCTGCTTCCAGGCTTCGCCGCGCGAGTTGTAGAAGTTGTCGGTGATGACCCGGCCGCCGCCGAAGGCCGGCATCTGGGTCTGCCGCAGCCGCAGCATGCCGTCGAACAGCTCGTACTGCGTGGAGTATTCGCCGTTCTCCTGCAGTCGCCTGGTGGTCACCACCACCGGGCCGTCGGTGCGGACGTCGTAGGCGAACTCCGCGTCCGGGGACTTCGTGCCGGGGTCCCGGTCCGGCGTCCACGCCTTCGTCATGCGACCCAGCGCGTCGTACTGCGTGACGGTCCTGCGTCCGTTGCCGTCGGTCTGCACCAGGGGGAGCCCGCGCCCCGGGTCGAGGTCGACGACCGTCTTGCGGCCCAGGGCCGGGCTGGCGACCGTCGCGTGGCCGTTGACCGTCTCGACTCTGGTCGCGATCTCGCCGACCGAGGGGAAGTAGGTGTTGGTGGTGGTGACGCCGTAGATGTCGGTGACCGTCTTCGGACGCCCGTACTCGTCGACGGTGACGCTGCCGTTCGTCTGGTACTTCGGCGCACCGTTGACGTAGCCGTCCAGGACGGCGCCGCTGGTGAAGTTCCCGGACCCGTCGTACTGGGTGACCTGGTCTCCGATGACGTCCTGCGGTCGCGAGGTCGTCGCGTTGCACGCCTTGGCGACCGTTTCGGTGCGGCCGACCAGGCTCAGCATGTTCTTGGCGGCGATCGGCGTGTATGTGGTGCGGGTGCAGGTGTCGTCGGCCTCGGTGGAGAGGTCGCCGCTGTCGCTGTTGGTCAGTTGCAGGCCGTACTTGTCGAAGGTGTTCTCCGTCGCGGTACGCCGCCAGCCCCGGCCGTCCGACAGCAGCGCCCGCGAGGCCACCTTGATCGTCTGTTGCACGCGGGCGACCTGCGGCCCGATGCCGTCGCGGGCCCGCGTCGCGGTCGCCTCCCCCAGCCACGGGGTGTACACCGTCGCGGAGTCCAGGGAGCTCGTGTCGCCGCGGTAGTACAGCGTCTCGCGGATCTGCCCGTTGAACTCCTCGGTGTCGCGGATCCGGCCGCCCTCGGAGTCGACGAGTTCCACAGAGCGCGTCCCGCCGGGCAGCTTGTCGCCGTCCATGCCGCGGAAGTAGTACGTCTCCGTCAGCGACGGTGCGTCCTCGTCAGGGTTGCCGACCCGTGTGCGGACCCGTTCGTAACCGCGCCACTGGCTCCAGGTCCGCAGCTCCGGCTTGGACAGCTCGTTGTCGTCGTCGAAGGCCCACGCCGGAGCGCCCACGTACTCGAAGTTTGTGATCTTGGTGGGTGAGTTGCCGTTGCGGTCCTCGTCCCGGACCTGGGTAACCAGGTGCTTGTGGAACCAGTCCAGCTTGTAGGTGGGCGGTGCCTGAGGGTCGGACGGGTTCTTCACCTCCAGCTTGGCGGGGTAGCAGCGCTTGCCGTTGCTCTCGGGGTTGGCGGGCATGTTGACCGGTGCGACCGTGGAGCACTCGGGGGCCGCGTACGTGACGGCGGTGGTCTGGCCGGTCTCGGTGTGGATCGCCTCGATCCGGTACCGGAAGTACGGCGGCGAGCCGTCGCCGTTGTTGTCCACCCGGTTCGGGAGCTGTTTGCCGACGAACTGCACCGCAGGCGTGGTGATACCCGGCGTGGCGCCGTTCTTGCCGGTGCGCTGGATCGAGGCCAGCCACAGCGCCCGGTCGGTTCCGTCCCCGGCCATCGGGAAGTCGTGCGTCAGTTTCCAGGTGTCGACTTCGCGGAGTTGTCCGCCGGTCCGGATCCGGGTGGTGACGTCCACGAGCCGCTTGCGCGACCAGAAGGTGGGAGCGTAGCGGTCCTTGCAGTCCTCGCCCGCGTTGCAGTTCTGGTCGAACGGCACGTCCGGCCAGTTCTTCGCCGTGTCCTTGGTCAGCGCGCCGGGTGAGCAGTCGACCCCGGCCAGCGGGATGCACCGCTCCGCGACGGTGAAGTCGACCTGTGCTGGTGCCGGGGCGTACAGGTTGTCGCCGCGCAGGCCGTACTCGGTGCGCGCCAGCCATCCGCCGCGCACGTAGGGCCGGTTGGTGGAGGTTCCGTTGGACTGGACGTTGGAGCCGTAGGAGTTGGTCTCGGTCTCGTAGTAGTGCGTCATCGCGTTGCCGCGCGGGTCCACCACCAAGTCCAGGTGCCAGCGGTAGGCCTGGGTGCAGAAGGACTGGGCGAACGCGGCCTGGTAGCAGTCCTCGCCAGGGTGGTTGCCGACCACCGGCTCGGTCCACACGGACTTCGTCTCCGGCTTGCCCGCGGACCAGCCCGGCAGCCGGTTCTGTCCGAAGTAGTACTTGGTGCCGTCCATTCCGGTGACGACCCAGTACTCCCCTTCCTGGTCTCCGTTGGGTGCGCCGCGCAGCAGCTCGACGGTCGACCCGTCCTCCGACTGCAGGCGCCACTTCTTGCTCGCGTCGTCCAGCACCAGTTGGGTGGAGCCGCCGTTGAGGGACATCGCGACCACTGGCGGGCCCTGGCAAAGGTCCCCGGTGTCGCTCGAGGGGTTGTTGAAACCCGAGCCCGGCTTCTTGTCCGCGGCGCACTGCGGGAACGTCCGCTCGATGTACGACGACCCCAGGTCCCAGCCGTCGCCCACCCACGAGGCCTGCGCTTGCGCCGCGGAGGTCCTGCCGTCCACGCTCGACGACGAGTAGGCCATCGACATCGAAGGGCCGGGACCACCCAGCGACGTCGGCACCTCCAGGGCGTAGGACCAGGAGAAGTCACCGGCCGGGCCGCCGCCCTGCCAGGTGCCCGAGGGCGCCAGGGAGGTGGCCTTGAAATCGCCCTTGGGGCCCTGCGGCGCCGCGGCCGCGGCCAACAGGACGCCACCGCCGGTCAGTGTCGGCGCGGATGCCGCCGCCGTCGTCACCGTCGCCGTCGTCGCCGCCGTCTCCGCGGCCGACGCGTCGATACGCGCGGTCAGCGTCGAGGTCTTCGGGTCGTTCTTGAACAGGATCGGCGTCCGTTCCCGGCACCGCTCGAGTTCGGGTGTGGTCAGCGCGCACTGAGGCAGCGCCACGAACTGCAGCCGCGACGCCCAGTCGCCGCCGTAGGCGCCCTTGAACGCCGAGTAGTCCAGCGCCACCGCCACCGGCGTCGACACCGATGCGCCGTCCGAGCGCTTCACGTTCACCAAGAGCCCGTCGACACCCGCGCGTCCCGCGGCGGCGCGGTCGGCGAGGTCCACCCGCACCTTGGCCAGCACTGCCTTGGAGGGCGAAGCTCCCTGCCGAACGGGGGGACCCGCCCCCTCGACGTCGGTTCCGACCGCGGCGTTCTCCTGGCCCGCGGCCGCGGACATCGCGACCGTCACCGGCAACGCGCCGGCTCTGACCGGGGTTTCGGTCAGCCGGCCAAGCCGCCCTTGCATGGACGGGGCACCCGTCCGCAGGGCGTCCGCGGCCGTTGCCACCTCGGCCTCACCGGATCCGGCGGCCGGCCACACCACGCGCGGAGCGCCGGTCCACGCTTTGCGCTGCGACTCGCCCGGCTCGGGCGCCGGCTTCGACTTCACCGGCGCGCCCGGCACCGAGGGCATGCGCTTGACGTTCGAGGTCAGCGGCGGCGGCTTCGGGCCCGCCGCGGCGGTGTCCGGGGCCACCAGAGCGGACAGCACCATGGCGCCGACGACCGCCAGGGAGATCGTGCGCGGCACTCCGCGGATCGGCGAACGGTACCAGCCCGCGGTCACCGCGACCCGTGACGAGCCCACCCCTAAGAAGCGCACGACGATCCCCCCAGTCATCACAGCGGCCGGCGAAAGATATCAGCGAAACCGTCGCCAGGAAATGGTGCGCGCCGCCGCGGAATCAGCCACACAGGGTGAGAATCCAGCTTTTCCGGAAAATGTACGGACGGAGGAATTGGCGGAAGTTATGCCCGGATTGGCTAACCTTGTCCGGCACTCGCCCCCAACCGCTCCCACCTGGTACAAGTCTCTGGATCCGGACACTTGAACGCCGACATCGACCAGTTCTCCCCGAGCCGAGAGAGGCCACGTGAAATTACTCCGCGGACGCGCCCGAAAGGGTCGCCCAAAGAAGAATACAAGTACTTTTCTGGGCACGATATTCGCACTTGCCGTGAGCGGCTCCGCGCTGGCCGCACCACCCGCACAAGCCACTGACCTGCTGGCCGGCGCGGGCGCGACGCCCCGTACGGCATCCGCCGAGGACCGGGCCGCCGCGAACTCCACGAAGTCCGCGGCGCAATCCGGTCATTCCGTCGAGGTCGAGTCCGCGCGGACCGAGGACAGCAAGACGTTCGCGAACCCGGATGGAACGTTCACTCTGGACCGCTACCTACGGCCGGTGCACGTACGCCAGAACGGCAAGTTCGTCCCCGCCGACGACACCCTCGTCGCCGCCAAGGACGGCACCATCCGACCCAAGGCGGCCCGCGCGGACTTCGCCTTCTCCGGCGGCGGGGACAAGGCACCCCTGGCAACCGTGACCAAGGACGGCCGGCAGATCTCCCTGACCTGGCCGGGCGAACTGCCCGAGCCGGCCCTCGACGGCGACACCGCCACCTACACCGAAGTCCTCCCCGGCGTCGACCTGAAGGTCATCGCCGAGCCTGACTCCTTCTCCCACGTCCTGGTCGTCAAGACCCCTCAGGCCGCCAAGAACCCCAAGCTCGCCAGGCTCGACTTCGGCCTCGCCACCAAAGGCCTGGGCATCAAAGCGGACAAAGACGGCAACCTCAGCGCCGTGACCCCCGCCGGACAGACCGTCTTCACCGCTCCCAAGCCCGCGATGTGGGACAGCAAGGGCGCGAAGCCCGCCGCCGACAAGGCCGCACCCCGCGCGCAGACGGCACCGGAGGCAGCGGCTCCCCCGGGCGCCGAGGCAGCGGAGGGCGCCAGCCCACTGCGGCCTTCCGCCGACCCCAGCGAAGCCGCTCCGGAGTCCGCCAAGCAGGCCGCGCTGGGCGTCGAGCTGCGTGGCACGGCCCTCAGGCTGACCCCGGACCAGGGTCTCCTCACAGCGGCCGACACCACCTACCCGGTCGTCATCGACCCCACCTGGCAGACGGACTGGAAGAACCTGTGGGCCATCGCCTACAAACACAACGCCTTCCCCAACTCCGCCAACACCGCCTACATCAACGGCGGCACGCTCTCCAAGGAAGCCCGCGTCGGCTGCGCCAAGGACGGCAACAACGGCAACCAGGTCGTCTGCGCCAAGACCTTCTTCCACGTCCCCATGACCCAGCTCCACGGCAAGCAGATCCTCGAATCGACCCTGCGCATCAAGCAGACCTGGGCTGGTTCGTGGAGCTGCCAGTCCGGTGACGTCGAAGTCTGGGACACCAACGGCATCACGTCCGCCACGACCTGGAACAACCAGCCCGCCTGGAGCTCCAAGATCGACGCCACCGGCGTCTCGTTCGGCGGGCGCAGCTGCCCCACTGCCGGTGGCGAGGACCTCGTCGAGTTCAACGTCACCAAAGCGGCCGAGGCCGCCGCCGGGAACCGCTGGGGATACTGGGCCTTCGGACTCAAGGCCAAGAACGACACCGTCGACGTCTCCTGGCGCAAGTTCGACCCGGAGACCGCGCGCATCTCCACGAACTACAACACCCCGCCGGCCACCCCCTCCGGCCAGTCCACCGATCCGTGGGTGCCCTGCGGCGGCGGTTCGTTCGGCCTGGTCGACAACGTGACGCTGCGCGCGACCCTCAACGACGACGAGGACAACCAGGTCTCCGCCCAGTTCGTCATCTGGAAGGAGGGCGGCGGCAGCCTGCCGGACCGCTGGACGAGCGCCGTCCGCGGCAACGTGGCCGCCGTGACCATCCCGGCCGGCCAACTGGAGAGCAACGTCACCTACCGGTGGGACGTCCGCGCCTGGGACGGCCACGCCTACTCCCCCTGGGCCGGCCAGTGCCGGTTCAGCATGGACAAGGACCGGCCAGGCAGACCGCCGACCGTCACGTCGAGCCAGTTCCCCGACGGCAGCGGCGGAACCTGGGGCCGACCGGCCCGCACCGACGGCACCTTCACCCTCGGCGCCAACGGCATCTCCGACGTGGTGCGCTACGAGTGGTACACGGACTTCGACACCACCTTGCGCAAGGTCGACGCGGCCGATGCCGGCGGCAGCGCAACCGTCCCCTTCAGGCCGCTCAGCGTCGGCCCGCAGCACATGTACGTCACGAGCTTCGACGCGGCCGGGAACCCCTCCGACGTCCGCAGCTACCTCTTCTACGCCTCGCGCAGCGCCACGCGCGACCGCTACGGCGACGTCAACGGCGACGGCACGACCGACCTGTGGGCCGTCGACAAGGACGGCGGCCAGCTCAAGGTGCATCCCGGCCAGGGCGACGGCACCTTCGGCCTGTCCCGCGACGCCGACAACAGCAGCTTCGCCACCGTATCCGTCACCCACCGCGGCGACTGGGGGCAGGACGGCTACGAGGACCTCATCGTCCTCAAGCGCGGCCCCGACGGCGCCCAGACCCTGTACCGCCGCAACAACAACGGCGACGGGACGCTCGACGCCCGGCCCACCGGCGAGTACCGCCTCGACACCCTCAACCCGGACAACAAGCGCTGGTCCGCGGGCGGCCAGATCCTCTCCCTGGGCAGCGTCACCGACGACACCGACGACCCGGACAGGGCCCCGGACGGCGTCGTCGACGAGAACGACCAGCCCGAACTGCTCCTGCTCACCGGCAACCAGCTCTGGCTCTACTACCCGACCAGGTCCGACTACCTCGACGAGTCCCGCGACCCGGTACAGATCGGCGACGCGGTCTGGGCCGGCAAGACCGTCATGACCCCGGGCGACACCACCGGGGACGGACTGCCCGAACTGTGGGTCCGCGAGAACGACACCGGCAAGGTCTGGGAGTACCGCAGCCGCAAGGACGCGAGCGGCAACTTCGACCCGTCCGCCTACGCCGACACCGCCAACCGCACCCAGATCGGCACCGGCTTCACCGCCGCCGCCTATCCACACCTCAGCACCGACGGCGACATCGAGAACCAGACCGCCGGCACCCACTACCCCGACCTGTGGGCCATCGACCCGCAGGGACGCGTCCACGAGTTCCCCGGCAAGGCGCTCTCCGACGGCTCCGCTTTTGGCCCCGCCCGCAACCTCGTCACCAACAGCCGCACCTGGAACGACTGCCAGACCTTCGACGGCCCCGACACCGAGCCCGCCGAACTGTGCGGCGCCGTCCTGTCCAAGTACCTGGCACTCGGCGGCCCGACGGGCAAACTGCGCTACCCGGTCACCAAGTCCCGGCCGACACCGGACGGTGCCGGACGCTACGCGCACTTCCAGGGACAGGGCACCACCGGCCAGAACTCAAACGGCTCCATCTACTGGTCTCCGAACACCGGCGCTTGGTTCGTCCACGGCGCCATCCGGACGAAGTGGGCCGCGCTGGGATGGGAGCAGGGCTTCCTCGGCTACCCCACCGGCGACGAGGACCGCCTCACGGCGTCCAGCGATGCCTGGATCTCTTCCTTCGCCGGCGCCCCGAACGCCTCACCCGGGGCCATCACGCACTACGACCCCGCCGGCTCCCACGAAATGCACGGCGCGATCTACGCGCAGTACCTGCAGCTCGGGGGGCCCCTGGCGGTCGGGTTCCCCAGCACCGATGAATCCGCCACCCCCGTGAAGGTCGGCCGCTACAACCACTTCCGGCTCATGGGTGCAGGCGGTGACACCTCATCCGTCTACTGGTCGCCCAGCACCGGCGCCCACCAGGTCAAGGGCGCGATCCGCGACCGCTGGGCGTCGATGGGATGGGAGAACAGCTACCTCGGCTTCCCCACCACCGACGAGCACGCGGTCGCGGCCGGCGCCCGCTCGAAGTTCGAGAACGACGCCTACATCCGCTGGAACAGCGTCACCGGCATCACGACCGACTACGCGGCAGGGGCCGAGACCCCGATGTGGCGCACCAACCTGACCGGCGACTTCGACGGCGACGGCCGCGACGAACTCGCCACGATGATGGACCACCGCAACTGCGCGGCCGGCTTGTGGACCACGAGCATCACCAACGCGTCGATCAGCATGCCCGTGGAACGCAAGAGCTGGCCGGCGGACTGGTGGTGCGTGCGCAGCGCCAAGTACCTGTCCGGCGATTTCAACGGCGACGGGCGCGACGACATCGCCGCCATGTACGGCTATCCGAACGGAGGCGTCGCGTTCTTCACCTTCACAGGCCGGGCCGACGGCTCCTTCGGCGACGTCAAGAGCCGGGAGATCCCGCCGGGCAACTGGGACTGGAACGCCATCACACTCGCCTCCGGGGACTACAACGGCGACGGCCGCGACGACATCGCCATGATGTACGACTTCGGCGGATGCGACATGGGGCTGTTCACCCTGCTCGGCCGGCCCGACGCGGGGTTCGCCAACGAGACCTCCAGCTTCCGGTCCGGCCCCGGCAACTGGTGCGCGGGATCGAGCACCATGATGTCGGGCGACCACAACGGCGACGGCCGTGACGACCTGTCGTTCATGTACAACTACGGCAACGGGCGAGCGGCACTGTGGACCTTCCTCGGCACTCCCGGTGGCGGATTCGCCAACGGCACCCCCAGCTGGACCGTTCCGGAGAACTACTGGTTCGCGGACAAGGCCCGTTACACCACCGGGGACTTCAACGCCGACGGCCGCACCGACATCGCGGCCATGTACGGATACCCCGACGGCCGGGTCCGCTTCTTCACGTTCCTCGCCAAGGCGGACGGGGGCTTCAACGACAACTACGTCAGCTACGACATCCCCCCGGGGAACTGGGAGTGGAACCGCGTGTTCCTGAACTCCGGAAACTTCAACGGGGACAACCGCACCGACCTGATGTACATGTACGACTACGGGACCACGGAGTACCTCATGTCAGTACTCCCGACCCAGCCGAACGGGACCCTGGGCGGGAGCAGTCCTCCGTCCCGCCGAATCGAAAGGGGAACGTGGTAGCAGGAGCGCCTCGCCCACGGCCACGACGCCGCGCTTGACGGCCGAGCGGCTTCTGAAGATCCGCTGCTCTGGCCCCGGCCCCAGTGGGGTCGGGGCCAGTCCTGCGCCTGCACGAGACGGCTCGAGGACACGGCCCTGGAAGGCGACGATGTCGACGACGAAGGACGTGACCTCCCTTCGCCACAGCAGCCGATCGACACCGGACAGTTCCCGTCACCCGTGCCACTCAGGTAGGCGATCAGGTTGCTGCCGGTCTCCGGTCCGATACCTCGACGTACGAGAGCGAGTCGGCTGCCGAGAGGCCGGCCCGCTCCTGCCGCCCTACGAAGGGTTTCGGAAGCGCGTCGCGGCCCGGTTCGAATACCCGCTGATGGCCACCGCGTCTACAGCGCATGACGCCACGGCGATGGCATCAGTGGGCGCCCTCGTTCATGACGGCCGCCCGCCGAACTCCCAGTTGTGCACCTCGATGTCGGCGTACAGGTCGTGCGTGAGGACGGCGCGAGCGGTGTCCGGGTCCGGCGCCCGGACCAACGCCGCCGTGCCCAACCAGAGAGTCTCGTCGTCGGACAACAGCGGTCCGTAGGCGATCAGCTCGCTGCGCTCGGGCGGCAGCGCGAGGTCGGCGGCCTGCCCGGTGCCGAGACCGAGCACCAGGTACCGGTTGCCTCCGGTCCGGCCGCCGGGGAAGTCCCACATGGTGCGCCCCAGCGTGTTGCGCCACCGTCGCACGAGCACGTCCCGGTAGGCGCCGGCCTGGTAGTTCGGCTCTTCGAAGGCGAACGCGCGGGCAGCAGCAGGATCGGGCAGGTCGAGGATGTGCACACTGCCAGTGAGGGTCTCGCCGTCGTCCGCGAAGGTCGGCCCCCGGGCGATCATCCCCTTCGCGAATCCGTCCATGTACGACAAGTGCGCATCGTTCAGTGCGTAGCGCAGCGGCAGGGAGCCGGTGCGGTCGCGGTGGTAGCAGAGGAACTCCATGGCCGCAGTGTTCCCTTGGAGGGGTCGCGATCGCGAGGGGGTTTCAGCTCGAAGGCGACCGTCCAGCCGTGCGCGCAACGGAACGCGCCTTCGCCCGCCAAGGCCTCCTTTCTACCTTCGGGGGTGCATCACCCGGGTACCTGGGCCATGCTCCGCCACACCGGGTGCGGTCAGCGGGACAGGGTCTTGCTGCGTTGTTCGGCTTTGGTGAACAGGCCGGACAGCCGGATCATCTCCGCACGTTGCTCCGGCTCGATGGCGTGCGCGAACGTCTGCCGCAGCCGCAGCCCGGTCTTGGAGAGTTCGACCTGCTGGTCGCAGCCCATGTCCCGTACCGCGATGGCGATCTCCTCCTTCCGTCGCTGCTCCAACGGTTCGGTGGAGTGCGCGTAGGCCTCTCGCAGGGCCGGGGGGATGCGCGACGGAGAGTCGTAGCTGTACCCGTACTGGCTCATGCACGTCTGCCAGCGCCCGAGCAGGGCTTCGTAACTCTGGTCGGACGTCGCCTTCTTGAACAGGCCGAGGCTGATCTCCTGCGGTATGTAGGTGATCCGCGCCCAGGTGTCCAGGTCGCCGTACACGGAAACGTGGGCCTTCGCCGCACAGCCTTCTTTCGGGTACCAATAGACGATGCCGCCCGGGGCGGTCAGTTTGGCGAGTGCGGTGCGCGGCCCGAGCAGGGTTTCGCGTAGACGCGGATGGTCTCCGTTGCCGGCTTGCTCGTTCCGCCCGTCGGACGGCGCTGCTTCGGACAGCGCGTACCCGTGTTGCCGGACCCAGTCGGCGCTGACCCCGCCGCCCTGGTCCGCGTCCGGGTTGGGCCGGTCGACGCCCCCCTTCCACGGGATCCCGGCGTCCCGCATGCACTTCTCGGTCAGCGCGAGGTCGACCAGCGCCACCTGGTACAGCCGATCCGGATAGTCCCCAGAGTTGGTGATCATGTCCACGGTGCCCTGGTCGAGGTGGTCCGGCACCCGCGCACCCCCCGGCTGCGAGCTGCCGCAGCCGGAGAGCGCGATGGCCATCAACACCAACAGGGTGGCTTTGACGGTGGTGGGACGCATATCAGTGGCTGCACCAGTACATCGACTCGAAGTCGTCGTTCCAGTTCCCGCCGCCCGGCTTCGCGTCGAGCGACAGGTTCTGACGGATGCTGCCCAGGCCCTCGGTCATGATCTGGCCGGAGTAGTACGTGCCGGTGGCGAAGTGGACGGGGCAGTTGTTGCCGTTGTTGAACGACGACGAGGCCTTGTTGTTGATGAAGGAGGGCAGGGTCGGATTGTTGTTCTGGCCCTGCCACCGCTGCCCGCTCCAGTTCGCGTCGACCCACAGACAGGAGTAGCCCCGCGGGCAGTCACCCGTGCCGGCCACGATCGCGGCGATCTCGGCGGAGTCGGAACCGGTGGGCTGGGCCAGCGCCGGTGCGGAGAAGACGCCCGCCATGACGACGGCCGCAGCCCCGATCACAGCCATCCTGGATCGCACGTTTCCGGACATTACAATTTCCCCTTTTCGATGACGATTCCCGACGTGAAATACACGTAGCCGAGCCCACGGCACAACGACACCAATCAGCCGCAATGCAGCTGTTCGAATCTCCCTCACCAGGGCCGCACGCAGCCTGCCAGGGCGCCGGTCCGCGCGACAGAGGAATGGATCAGTCCTCATGTAATTCCCGGAATTGGATCTTGGAATTGGCCGGATGGCGTCCACCCCGATCCGCTGCGGGAGATTTCACCCACAGCAATACAAGAGGCGGAATCATATGCCAGTCGCCCCTGTACGGCTGTTATACCTCTCAGCTGCACGAACAACCCGGACCCTCACGTCTGCCGCGGATGTCGCATGGGGGTATGACTGGGGCCGTATTGCGCATGAGCCGAGCCGGCACGGGCCTTCCTGGCGGGTCGGCCCTCCAGCGATTCTTGGGAGTAGGCGCATGTAGAAGCATCTTCAAGTTGTTTGGCGCGGAGGGGGCCAGTGCAGGCGGATTACTGCTTGCACGTTTCAAATGGGGGCTTCTCACGGATTGCGAGAAGTACGTACCGGGTCCCCCGGCGTTCTCCAGGAAACCGGTTATCGGCTTGTTTCAGCCGTCGAGGTTGCGGCCATCTCCATCGATGTCACCTGGTTTTTACTGGAGTGGGGCGTCTTCTATGTAGACCTGGCAATATTTCGCCGGAACGAATGTCTCCGTGCGGCGGACCTTTCCCTCTGCCGTGTCCGGCCTGCAGGATTGGTCAGGCACCGTACGGACCAAGGGCGAAGCCGGGCGCTCGACGTTCCACCAGGAGCCAGGCCACGACCGCGCCCGCGTCGAAGGTCGGGTGCACGTCCGTCCCGACCAGCGCCGGAGGGAAGTCGTCGTGCCGACGGCACCAGCACGGGCAGCAGCGCCACGCCCCGGGTGGACGACAGCGGCACTCCGACCACGCCCCTGGTCGCGCGGCCGAAGTCGACGTCGGCCGTTGCGACCCGCGACAGCCAGCCCAGGCGCACCGCGTGGTCGAAGTCGGTCCGACGAACACCGAGGCGTACCGCGGCCTGGTCCGGCCCGAAGGGCACGTGTCGGTCGAGGAGGGCGGGCAGGTCCCGGCGCCGGGCCAGGGCGGCCACCTGGTCCGGGTGCACCTCCGGGAACTCCGTCTCTCCGCCGAGGCGGACGAGGAGGCCGGCTCGGCGGAGATGGCCGACCGCCGCGGCGGTCCCCCTCGGCAGGCGCCACGGGCCCGGGACACCCAGGGCCTCCGTCAGCCGGTCCGCCGCCCACCCCGCAACCAGCTGGCCGCCTGCCGCGCGTCGTACCGCTCCCGCACCGAACGCACCATGAACCGCACCCCAATCACACACCATGACGATCCGACTGTCAGGCTGCGCCGGAAAGATCTCGGCACAGACACCCGCACAAACTGCTGTTGCAGCAGGTCCTCGCCGAACCGGCCTGGACGAAGGAGCTGGCCGACGAGGACGGGCGAGGAGTGACTGCGCTGTTCTGGTCGAACATCAACCAGTACGGCACCTTCCGCCTCGACAAGGACAAGCGGCTCGACCTGCTGCGTGCCCTGATGCCCGGGCCGCGCCGCGCGGCGGATGACGGCGTTCAAGCAGCAGGTTCGGCATCCGGCCGCCGAACCGGAGCAACACCGCCGCCCGCGTCGTGACCACCCGCAACCTTCCATGGACGTGATCCAGGCGGGAGCATCTTGGTGATGGTGGACGGGGGTGGCAGACCATGGGGCGTAGACGGGGTGCGTGGGCCGGGTCGGCGGTAGCGGCAGGGGCCGCATTGGTGGCGGCTGTGCTGGGGCCGGTGACCAACTATGCCAGTGACGCGGTGCCTGGCTGGGCGGCGCAGGCGTGGGTGATCTGGCCGGTGTTCGCCGTGCTGGTGGTGGTCAGCATCGGGCTGTCGCTGTGGGGCAGGCATCTCGATGCCGCAGCAAGGCCTCCGGCGCGGCTGGCACCGGTGAGCCGACTGGCCCGAGGCCAGCAGGCTTCGTTACGTCCCCCGCATGTTCAGCGCGTGCGGGGGCGTGAGGGCGAACTCGCTGTGCTGGCAGGCATGCTTCGGCGGCCACACGGCCGGTTCGCGGTGCTGTGCGCGGTCGGCGGGATGGGTAAGACAACGGTGGCCGCGCAATTGGCCACCCAGGCCGAGGCGGCGGGCTGGCGAGTGTTTTGGGTGCGCTGGCGCGACGGTGCCGAGCTGGCGCAGCAGATGGTGCAGGCGGCGCTGGCCTGCGGCCTGCCAGAGGCAGAGCTGGAGGCCGCGCGAGCGGGGCAGGCGAGCCTGCCGGATGTGGTCTGGCGACAGTTGGGCCGGGTGCGGCGGTGGCTGCTAGTGGTGGACAACGCCGACGAGCCGTACGCGATCGGCCCGGCCGGGGAGCCGGTGGCCGACTATCGCGGCTGGATCCGTCCTCATGGCCGGGGCCTGCTGGTGGTGACCAGCCGGGATGGCAGCGAGCAGACCTGGGGTCCGTGCGCACAGCTGCTGCCGCTGGAGCCGCTGCCGGTGCGACCTGCGGGGCAGGTCCTACTGGACGCTGCTCCCATGGCCGGCACCGCCGAGCAGGCCCGGGGACTGGCGGCGCGACTGGGCGGGCTGCCACTGGCGTTGCACGCGGCCGGCACCTATCTGGACGGACCCACCAGCCGGTACCGCACCTTTGCCGCCTACCGCCAGGCCCTGGAACAGGAACCGCGGTTCTTGTTGGGAGCGGCGCACCCGAATGCCTCCGATCCGCAGGTCGCCCGCGCCGTGGTGCGGCACACCTGGGAGGTGTCCTTGGACCAGCTCGCCGGGGAGGGAAACGCTTTGGCCCGCCCCTTGTTGCGACTGCTGGCCCTGCTGGCTCAGGCCCCCGTCCCACTGTCCCTGATCACCCCGGACCTGCTATCCGTCGTCACCGGACACGATGTCACCGCGGTGGCCCTGGAGGCCGCGTTCGCCGGCCTGCACCGCTACGGTCTCCTCGGCCTGCCCCACTCTCCCGGCAGCACCGGCCCGGCGTCGGGCAGCCATGAGGGGGTGCAGGTGGTGCTGCATCCCCTGATCCGAGAGATCAACGCTGTCACCCTCACGGCCGAGACTTCCGATCTGGCCGTGTGGCACCGGGCCCTCGCCGAGCGGCTGACCACGGCCGTGCACGAGGCCAATCAGCGCGGGCGCGCTGGTTGGCCTGCAGCCGTGCTCCTCGCCCCCCACCTGCCGCTGCTGCTCGACTACGCGGACCCCCGCACCACCACACACCACCGAACCACTCTCAACGCCCTGGCGCAGGTGCTGGAGAAGGCCGGCGCTTTCGGTGCGGCGCGCCTGCTGCTTGAACGGGTCCTCGATGTCGAGACCCGCATGCTGGGCCCCGAGCACCCTGATGCCTTGACCACCCGCAACAACCTGGGCAATGCCTTGTTTGGAATGGGAGAGCCGGCCGAAGCAATACGCCTACTCCGGCAGACCCTGGAGGACCGCACCCGCATCCTGGGCACCCTGCACCCCGATACCCTGACCAGCCGCAATGACCTCGCGTGCGCTTTGGACGGGACGGGTGAGCATGCCGAGGCGGTGGGTCTGCTGCGGCAGAACCTCAACGACCGTACCCGTGTCCTGGGCCCCGAGCATCCGCATACCCTGGCCAGCCGGGACAGCCTCGGTCTCGCACTGGATGGGATGGGCGAGCACTCACAAGCAGTGCGCATGCACCGGCAGACCCTTGACGATCGCATCCGTGTCCTGGGCCCCGAGCACCACCTCACCCTGCTCAGCCGCCACAGCCTCGCCAGCGCCCTGACCAGGGCGGGTGAGCAGACGGAGGCGATACAGCTGCTGCGGCAGGCGCTCAACGACCACGCCCGCATCCTGGGCGACGAGCATCCGCACACGCTGGCCAGCCGGGACAGCCTCGGTCTCGCACTGGACGGGATGGGCGAGCACTCACAAGCAGTGCGCATGCACCGGCAGACCCTGGAGGACCGCACCCGCATCCTGAGCCCCGAGCACCCGGACACCCTTGCCAGTCGCCACAACCTCGCTCTCGCTTTGACCAGTGCAGGTGAGCAGGCCGAGGCGATAGACCTGCTGCGCCAAACCTTCGACGACCGCGTCCGCATCCTGGGCGACGAGCACACGCATACCTTGAGCACCCGCAACGCGCTGGAGACAGCGCTGGCCATGTCCACCCAACAGCCACAAAGCCGGTGGTGGCACCGGCTGCGACGCAGCAACGTCGCAGCCAGTGGCAGTTGAGGAGGCCCTGTATCCCCGAGCCGCCAAGCAACAGCGTGGAGGGCGGCCGCGTCACCTGCCCCCGGAAACGGTAGATCTCAGCAGGTCAGATGACGGGCGAGATCAAAGATCAAACTTAGTGGTCGACCAACATCTCGAAGTCGTTGTCTGGAAGTCGCCGAACTTCTGCAAGTGCTCCGGGTCGGAGTCGCAGCCGTTGGTGTTGGTGCGCACCAACCTGGTCCAGGTGTCGCTGCCGGACGCGTCCCTGTACCGGGCCGTCACCCAGGCCGGGATGCACGCGTTGGTGTTGGAGAGTTCGGCGACGTCGAACCAGAGGCTGAACGCCTTGAATTCCTCTGCCCCCGCAGCAGCAGCGGTAGCGGAGGAAGCGCTCAACGAGCCGGCCGGCAGTGCCGCCCCCGCGCCCCGCAGGCTCTCCGACACCTTGCACGACACCGCGCGTCGGCCGACCGCCCCATGGAGCAGAACCTCCCCGACAGGATCGGCCGGAGCGAGGGAGGTCATCCGGCACGGTCAAAGCGGGAGGCCGTCTGGCCCACTCCTTGCGTGGTGCATGGCAGTCCGGGCAGACATCGCCCGTACACGTCCGACAAGGAGGCCGGCGTTGCCACGACCACGAGCGAATCAAGCGCCCCTGACCACGCAAAGCCGCAGGAGCCGTCGGAGCCGACTACGATGGGCGCCCCTGCTGGCGGTCGCCGCAGTCCTGGCCTGCGTAATGCCCGCGACGGCCACCAACGGAACGGTGTGGACAACCCTGGCTCCGCTGCCCGCCGCCCGGGACTTCCTGGGGGCGGCGAGCGCTCCCTGCCCGCCAGGCCAGACCGGCACCTGCGTCTACGCCATCGGCGGCCGTGACGCCTTCGGCAACGCCACGACCCCCAGCACGGTCTCGGGCCGGGCGGAGTCGTACAACCGGCTCACCAATGCCTGGTCGACTCTCCGTCCGATGCCCACACCCCGATGGGGCTTCGGGACGGCGAGCGCTCCCTGCCCACCGGGCCAGACCGGCACCTGCATCTACGCCATCGGCGGATTCACGTCCTTCGCCCTCACGGGTCCGGACGCACCCGTCGCCACGGTGGAGTCGTACAACCCCGTAACCAATGCCTGGAGCACGGTCACCTCGCTTCCTGCGCCGCGTGGGTCACTCGCGGCGGCGGCCGCGCCCTGTCCGCCGGGCCAGACCGGCACCTGCGTCTACGCCGTAGCCGGACTCGACGGCACCGGAACCGCCCTGGGCCAGGTCCATTCGTACAACCCCGCCACCAACGCCTGGAGCCAACCGACTGCGCTGCCCACGCCCCGGTACGGCCTCGCCGCGGCGGCCGCGACGTGCCCGCCGGGCCAGACCGGCACCTGCGTCTACGCGATGGGCGGCGTCGACGGCACCAGCACCGTCCAGGCCAGCGTCCGCTCCTACAACCCGGCCACCAACGCGTGGAGCCCCGTGGAGCCACTGCCCACCGGCCGCTACCTCCTCGCGGCGGCGGCCGCGCCCTGCCCGCCGGGCCAGACCGGCACCTGCGTCTACACGGTCGGCGGCCGTGGCGGCGCCGGCTTCAATGCCCTGGGCACCGTGGAGTCGTACAACGCCGCCTCCAACGCCTGGACCACCCTGCCCACGCTTCCGACGGCGCGGTCGCACCTGGCGGCCGCGGTCATGCAATGTCCGCCCGGGCAGGGCGCCATGTGCGTGTACGCCACAGGCGGCAGCTCCCCCACCGGCCTCCACAGCACGGTCGACGCCCTCGACCCGCCCCTGGACATGGCGGGACGATAGTTCCCCATCACCTTCCGCAGATTCAAGGCCTGCCCCACACCTCCACAATGGCGCCGAGGCGCAGACCAACGAGCACGCCTTCGCAGAGTGACGGGGCTCCCCCTCTCCTATCCGCTCCCAGACCCCGGATACTGCCCTCACCGGCGGCATCCGGGGGCTCCCCCAACAGCCCTCCGTCACGGTGGAGAACGTTCCCCGGTTCGGTGGGGGGGGTCTGCCGCAGCGGCTGGCTGACAAGGCCGCACTTCTGAAGGGCGTCCATGTCCCCGCCGGTGCAAGCGACGAACTCCGCCCCCAGCAACGGCTCCATGCCAGGCATGCTGAGGATCACCTCGGCATCCCCGTGCTCTCTGAAGCGTGCCGCGATCCTTGCATCCACGGCGGTGATCTCTTCGTCCAGAGCCAGGACCGACCGGGCCAGCGTGTTCACCACGGCTGAGGCCGTGCTCTCCCCGGCCACGGCGGTGTGCTGGGCCTGCGCCGCGGTGACGGCCGCATCGGCCATGGCTCGGGCGCCACGGACCTTGCGGTTCTTCAGCCAGGTCGCGAGCCGCCTCGAGCCGATCCGTCGCAGGCCGGCCGGGGTCCGGTAGCCGGTCAGGAGGATGAGTGCGGCTTCAGCTCCAGGAGCTCCGGCTCATTGTTCGACACCCGGCGCGAGAGCACCTTCGTCCCGTCCGTGCCGATCACCGTGCAGTGGTGCGCGGCCTTGCCGGCATCCGTCCGCGCCCAGAGCTCGGGCACCCGGGCCTGCCTCGTCGTCCGGTTGACTGGTCCCTGCAGACGACCACGCCGACGTGTCCTTACGAAGCGACCTCTGTTCGCTCATCCCAATGAGCGGCCGTGTCGTCGCGGGGCACCGGGCGGCCAATCAGTCAAAGCCACAACCACGGTATGAGCGCCGTAAGGCCACAACCAGGCCCCTGGGTCTCCCGATCGTACGAAGGACCGGAATCAACCCGCCAACAAGGTAAGGAGCGCTAGTTCTGTCCAGTGGGCATGGGGGTTGTCGTGCCGAGCATTCCGTATGGCCAAGAGGGTGGCGTCCGGGTGTTCGTGCCTCTTCGAGGAGGGGGCGTTGTCGGTGGGGGCTGGCAGGGTGCGTCCATGACTGATAGCGAGAGTGCCCGCATGACACGGCTCCTGGGCGGGTTGCCGGCAGCGGCCCGTGAACTGCTGTTGGGGACGGACTGGGGGTCTCTCCAGCATGCCTACGGCTCCGGCGAGGACATAGCGGTCTCCCTTTGCTCGCTCGTGGACGAAGATCCCGGGGTTCGGTCCGAGGCGTTGGCCGCGTTGGACATGGGCGTGCTGCACCAGGGTTCTCTGTACACCGTCACCGCGCCCGCGGCGCTGTTCGTCGCCGCGATCCTCGACCACCCCGTGGGCCTCGCCGAGCACGAGGGGTACTTCCCGTGGGACGGGGGACCGCCACGCACCTTGCGGGCTGCCCTGCTGGTCTGGCTGGGACAGGTTGCCGAGTCGGCTGCCCATGGGGAGGATCCGGTGCGCGACCGAAGCAACTGGGACTGGAAGCCCTGGCACGACGGGACCTGCCGCGAACAGGACCCGGACGGGCTCGCCGCACTGCACGCGTGCCGGGAGATTCGCCCCACCCTGTACGCCGCTGTCGAGCCGTTCCTCTCTTCTCCCGATCCCCATGTCCGTGAGGCCGCACTCGGCGCCGCAGTGCCACTCCTCCGTGCCCCGGGGCTGGCCGACCTGGTGCCGAGGGCCGCCACGCTGCTGCGGGCACGGCTGGGCCTCGTGACGGGGCGACGGGAACGGGCGAGTGTGGCGCGGGCGCTCGGCGCATGGGGGGCGGACACCTCCGACCTGCTCGCCGACTCCGACCCCGCGGTGCGGGTCTGCGCCGCTCTCGGTCCCGCCCCCATCGATCGGCCACGCGCTCTCGCCGTTCTCCTCGACGCCCTGCGGGACCCGCGAACGACGGACAGCTGGTTCCCCGAGCCGCTGCCCGGACTGGACGGTTGGTTCCGCTTCACAGTGCTGTGCTCCGCGCTCGCCCTGGCCGAAAACTTCGAGGAGGTGGAACCAGTGGTGGTCACCATCGTGGCCGCCGGTGGCACGTCGGTGACCGATCACGAACGTGGACCGATCCTGCTGAAGGCCTTCGCGGGTGGCTATGACCCGGCCCACCCGCTCACCCCCGCCCAACGCAATCTGCTGCGGGCCTTCGTGGACACCGACGAGGTGACGGGCGGCATCGCCGGAAACGCGTTGTGGTTCCGCACGGCCGGGCTGCCCGAGCACCGGGAGGGCGTCGCTGCGCTGCTGTGACCTTGTCTGCCACCGCACCCCGACCTTGTAGCGCTGATGAGTTGGCAGTAGGAGGCCTTCGCGGGGCGCGGCGAGCCGGTGGAGTGGAAGGTGTACGGGTACGACTCCAAGGAGCTCTTCCCCGACGCGCGGTAGCTCGTACAGAGCGCGGAAGTGGCGGCCCAGGACCGGGCGGATCCCGTGGGACTGGACGGTGGCCCTGCTGCGGGCCACCGGACGGCTCCAGAAGGTGGCCCTGCGAGCACCGGCTCGCTCCCGGCATCACCCTGCTGCCGGCGCCCGGCCACCAGTCGGTGCTGGTGGAAGGGCGGCCGGCCACGGCGGCGGGGGGAGGGGCCGGGACGTCCTGGTCACCGGTGACGTGCTGGTCCACGCGGTGCGGGTGGCCGATCCGGCGGTCCCGTACTCCCACGAACGCGACCGGGCCGCCGCGCGCGCCTCCCGGGAGGAGCTGCCGGCCCTGGCGGTCCGCAGCCGACATGCGACCACTGGGGAGGCGCCCTAGCATGAAAGACGGCCTTCCGAAGGAGGAAGCCATGCTCCCGCTGTCAGGCAGGCGGCCCACGGGTGGCGCGAAGCGACGGCCCGGCCGGTCCGTTCGCCTCGCCCGACCCCACCGACTCGCCCGGTTCGTTCGGCTCGCACCCGCCGCCGTACTGGCCTCCGGTGCCCTGCTGCTGACGAACGGCTCACCGCCCGCCGCGGCCCAGGTCCGCGTCCCCGCGGAGGTCACGGCCCCGGCCGTGACGGCCCTTCCGGGGCGGGCCGACGACGAGCGGCTCGCACTCGACACCCTCGACGAGGTCGTGCGCGGCGACTTCGCCGCCGTCTCGGCCCGCTTCGACGAGACGCTCCGCCACCAGGCGTCCCCCGAGGCGCTCGCGCAGGCCTGGAAGGACTATCAGGAGCAGTACGGGCCCTACCGGTCGCACGGGGACCCCCGCCAGGTCACGTCCGTCCAGGGGTCCGTGGTGAACGTGCCCCTCCACATGGAGAAGGGGACCGGAGAGTTCCGCGTCACCTTCAACGAAGGCGAACATCTCATCGGTCTGTACTTCCTCCGCACGGGCATCCCGGTCCCGTAGTCCAGTAACTCACTCGGACTCGGGGGGAGTCAGGCCTCGTCGAACGTACGAGGGCCAGCAGCCGGTCCAGGACGCGCGGCCCGCCGGGGCGCACCCCGTCGTGTTCGAACTCGTCCGTCACCCAGGTCTTCAGGCCGCGGATCGCCCGGGCGGTGGCCAGGGAGTCCGCGGTGTCCACGTACATGTCGTCGTGGCACACCGCCGAGGCCACCGGCACCTCGTTGGCGGCGAGCCGCGCCCGGTCGTACAGCGGGGTCCGTCCGGTACGGACGGCCAGCAGTCCGGCGGCAGGTGGTCCAGCAGGTCATGTCGGTGGCGTCCTTACCGGTTCTGCAGGGCGGGCAGGAGATTTCTCTCGGCCCACGGGGCACTCGCCACGATCACGGCCTGTGGAACCCTCCGTCGAGCAAGATCCCCCCAACCGCCCAGTGCCAGGATCCGGACTTCCGGGCCGTCGCCCGACACGCCTCGCCCTGCTCGGCTGCATCGACGGGCGGGCAGGCCGAGGCATTGAGCCGAGCTCCCGCGGGTAGGGCACCACCATGGACACGCCCGCGACCGGAGGCCTCAACCTGCGGGAGCGACTCGGTTCGACGCTGTTCAGCCGGGTGGCCGGACCGTCGGGCCCCGCCAACCGCGCCCGGATCCACAACACGCCCGGACCTCGATGGTTCGGTCCCGAGCGGCCCATCCGCACGGTCCACGGCGATGCCTCGATGTTCATCGGGGGCCTGAGCGCGCTCCTGCTCCAGTCGCTGCACCCGCTCGCCATGGCAGCGGTCGCGGCGCACTCCGGCTTCCGCGGTGACCCGTGGGGCAGACTCCAGCGCACCAGCACCTTCCTGGCCGTCACCACGTTCGGCACCTCACAGGACGCGCAGGACGCGGTGGACCGGGTCCGGGCGGTCCACGAACGGATACACGGCGTAACCGCGGCGGGCGAGCCGTACCGCGCGGCCGATCCCCACCTGCTCGGCTGGGTGCACGCGGCCGAAGTCGACAGCTTCCTGCGGGCCCACCAACGCTTCGGTGCCCACCCGCTCGACGCGGCCGGCTGCGACGCCTACGTCGCGGACACCGCCCGCGTGGCGACGGCCCTCGGTGTGGTGGATCCGCCCCGTGACCTGGCGGCGCTGACATCCCTGCTGACGGCGTACCGGTCGGAACTGCGGGCCACGTCCGAGGCACTCGACGCGGCCCGTTTCATCCTCCGCGACCCTCCGCTGCCCTGGGCTGCCCGCGCCCCGTACTCGCTGCTCGCCGCGAACGCGGTCGGCCTGCTGCCACCGTGGGCTCCCGCCCTCCTCGGTCTGCGCCCCGCGACGGGCCCGGGGGGAACCTGCGTACGCCTGTCCGGTCATGCCCTGACCCGCACGATCCGGTGGGCGATGGCCCCGCCGCCCCCGACTCCGCGCTGAGGCGGTGCCCGGGCTCCGCCCGGAGATCGCGGTCAGCCGGCGGGCAGGGCGTGTCCGGCCAGGACCAGGAGTACGGCGTCGGCTCCGGCCAGGGCCAGGATCATCAGGAAGGGCAGCCGGCCGCGTGCGAGGGCGGGCGGTGCGGCCAGTGCCGCCAGGCACAGGGCCAGTGTCACGCCCAGCAGCAGCCGGCCGGCAAGGGGCGCCGGGCCGGGTGGGCCGAGCGTCACCACCGTGCAGGAGGCGAAGGCGAGACCCGCGGCCATCGCGATGGACGTACGTCGCCCCAGTCTCTGCGGGAGTCCCAGCACACCGCCCGCGATGTCCTCGTCGATGTCGGGCAGGGCGTTGGCGAAGTGGGCGCTGGTCCCCAGCAGAGCCGCTGCCGCGGTGAGCCACACCGGGGGCCATCCGGCCGACGGCGAGGTCAGGGCCAGCGTCAGGAAGGCGGGAAGGAGCCCGAAGGCGACGGTGTACGGAAGCCAGGAGGCGGGGGTGTGCTTCAGCCACAGGTTGTAGGACCAGGCCGCGGCGACGCAGCCGAGGTGGACCCAGCCGGCCCGGACGCCGCAGGCCAGCGACAGCGGAACGCAGGCGAGCAGGGCCGCACATGCCGCCGCGGTCACCACTCCGGGCCGGACCTCACCCGTGGCGAGCGGCTTGTCGAAGCGGCCGGCCGCCGCGTCACGCCGCGCGTCCAGCCGGTCGTTGCACCAGCCGATCGACAGTTGGCCCGCGGCGACCGCGGCCACCGCTGTGGCCCCGGCGCCGGGTCCGAGCCCGACTGCGGCGCCCAGCAGCGCCGCGAGGAGGGTGACGGCGGCGGCAGGCACGGGGTGACTGGCCTTCAGGACCCCCAGGAAGCCCCCGCGGGCGGGCCGTCGGGCCGACGCCGACCCCGCAGGCGCGGCGGGCGCGGCGGGCGCGGCGGCTCCTTCATCGGTGGTGGCGGGCACCAGGCCACGCTATGGGTCCGGCGCGCCCGTAGCGGCTGCGTTCAGCGTGCCCGCGCCCCGCTGTCCCTATGTTGGACCAATGACACGGGTCCTCGCGGTGAGCACGGCGTTCCCGCCACATCGCTACATGCAGCAGGAGATCACCGACGTCCTCGCTTCCCGTCTCCCGCCCGGGGCCGACAGCGCGCTCCTGCGCCGGCTGCACGGTGCGGCCCAGGTGGAGACGCGTCACCTCGCCCTTCCCCTGGACCGGTACCAGGAGCTCCGGGGCTTCGGCCACACCAACCGCCTGTTCGTCGAACTCGCCGTCGCCCTGGGCGCCGAAGCCGTCGAGCGGGCACTCGACGAGGCGGAGGTGCGGGCCGAGGAGATCGACCTGGTCGTCTCCACGACCGTGACCGGCATCGCGGCGCCTTCCCTGGAGGCCCGGCTGGCCGCGCGGGTCGGCCTGCGGCCCGACGTCAAGCGGGTGCCGATGTTCGGACTCGGCTGCTCCGCCGGTGCGGCGGGGCTGGCCCGGGTCCACGACCTCCTCTCCGGTCGTCCGGACGGGACGGCGCTCCTGCTGTCCACCGAACTGTGCTCGCTGACCTTGCAGCCCACGGACACCTCGATGGCGAACCTGGTGGCGGGAAGCCTCTTCGGGGACGGGGCCGCCGCCTTGGTGGCGGTCGGTGACGACCGTGCTTCCGCGACGGCTCGCGCGCCCGGCTCGTCCGGACCGGTGGTCGCGGCCACGCGCAGCCGCCTGTACCCGGGGACCGAGCACCTGCTGGGCTGGGACGTCGGCGACTGGGGCTTCCGCATGGTTCTCGGCCGGGAGGTCCCCGAGCTCGTCAGGCTGCACGTGGCGGAGGAGATCGAGTCCTTCCTCGCCGCTCACGACCTCAAGCCCCGGGACGTCACGGCTTGGATCTGCCATCCCGGCGGCCCGAAGATCCTTGACGCGCTCGCCGACGAGCTCGGCCTGCCGGACTCCGCCCTGGCCCCCTCCCGCCGCGCGCTGGCCGCCACGGGAAACCTGTCCTCCGCGTCGGTGCTGCAGATCCTGCGCGACGTCCGCGCCGAGGCTCCGCCGTCAGGATCGACCGGCCTGATGATCGCCTTCGGGCCGGGCTTCTCGTCCGAACTCGTCCTGCTGGCCTGGTGATCGCGCCATGACGCCGTACACCGCGCTGATCCTGCTGGTCATCGCCGAACGGTTCGCGGAACTCTCCGTGGCGCGCCGCAACGCCGCCTGGAGCCGGGCCCGGGGTGGGCTCGAGTACGGGGCCGGGCACTACCCGGCGATGGTCGCCCTGCACACGGCCCTGCTGCTCGGCTGCCTCGCGGAGCCCTGGGCGGCCGACCGGCCCTCCCTGCCCCTGCTCGGCTGGCCCGCGCTGGTCCTCGTACTGGCCGCCCAGGGGCTGCGGTGGTGGTGCATCAGCACCCTCGGCCCCCGCTGGAACACCCGCGTACTGATCGTCCCCGGTCTTCCGCTGATCAACCGCGGCCCCTACCGGTACCTGCGTCACCCCAACTACCTGGCAGTCGCCGTCGAAGGCGTGGCCCTTCCCCTGGTGCACACCGCCTGGGTGACCTCCCTGGGCTTCACGCTGCTCAACGCCGCCTTGCTGACCGTACGCATCCGCTGCGAGGACGACGCGCTGACTCCCGCGCGCCCGTTCCCCGTCCCCGGCGCGGCGCCGTGATCGACCTCCTCGTGGTGGGCGGCGGCCCGGCGGGCCTGGCCACCGCGATCCACGGCGCGCTCGCCGGGTTCGACGTCGTGGTCGCCGAACCGCGCCCCGCGCCCGTCGACAAGGCCTGCGGCGAGGGCTTGATGCCGGGCGCGGTGCGCGCCCTGAACGCCCTGGGCGTGGAGGTGCCGGGCCGGCCCCTGCGCGGCATCCGCTACCTGGACGCCGCCGGCGAACGGCACGCCGAGGCCGCGTTCCGGACGGGCCACGGCCTCGGCGCACGCCGCACCCTGCTGCACCAGGCACTCACCGCCCGCGCCCTACAGCTCGGCGTCCCGGTTCTCCCCCGCCGCGTTCGCCAGGTGAGCCAGTACGACGACCACGTCGCGGCGGACGGGATGGCCGCCCGCTACCTCGTGGCGGCGGACGGACTGCACTCGCCGACCCGGCGGGCACTCGGCCTGGACGTGCGGCCGGCCGGCCGGCGGCAGCCGCCGCGGTACGGACTGCGGCGCCACTACGCCGTCGAGCCGTGGAGCGACCTGGTGGAGGTGCACTGGTCCGCCGGCTGCGAGGCCTACGTCACGCCGCTGGGCCCGCGCCAGGTCGGTATCGCCGTCTTGACGTCCGAACAGCTCCCGTACGACGCCCAGTTGTCCCGCTTCCCGCTGCTGGTCTCCCGGCTGGGTACGGCGGACCGGACGCCGGTCCGGGGCGCGGGTCCGCTCCGCCAGCAGGCACGCTCCAGGGTGGCCGGGCGGGTCCTGTTCGTGGGCGACGCCGCCGGGTACGTCGACGCTCTGACGGGCGAGGGACTCGCCCTCGCCCTGACGGCGGCCGCCGAACTGGTGCGCTGCCTGGGCGAGGGCCGGCCGCAGGCCTACGAACGCGCGTGGCGCCGGCTGTCCCGCAACTACCGGCTGCTGACGAGGTCCCTGCTGTGGGCCCGGAACCAGCCCCGGCTGGCGCCCCTGATCACCCCGGCCGCAGCCCGCTTCCCAGGCCTGTTCCAGCACGCCGTGAACCTGCTGGCCTGACCCGGGGTCAGCCATCGGTGACCCGCGCTGGCGCAGGTGGATCGAGAGGAGGACCATCGCCGCAACTGCCAGGAGCTCGGACTGCCAGTTCTGTAGCGTCCGGTTCCAGAACTCGGCGGACGTCACGTACACCGGCCACGGTGAATTCACACTCCGCATCCCTCAGTTGCGCTCGCGCCGCGCGGCCTGACATACCGGATCGAGCTCCGGAGGGAGGGGGTCCCGCAGGTTGATCACCGTTCGATACATGCATGCCTAGCCGGCTTGCAGAGCGGCGAGGAGCCTGGTTCGCAGGAGCTGTGCGGCTGGGGAGTGCTGACCCCGGCGAGTGATCAGTCCGAGCCGGGCGTGCGTGGCCGCGTTGGCGAGCGGGACGGTCCGCAGGCCGGTGCCTTGTGTGGAGGACGCGCTGAGGACGGCGATGCCCGCACCGCGTTCGGCGAGGCGGAGCAGGGCGACTGGAGAACTGGCGTCGATGTCCACGCGCGGGTCGAGTCCGATCCTGTGGCAGGAGTCCTCGTAGGCGGCGCGGATGCCGGTGCCCGGGGAGAGGCAGAGAATCTTCTCGCCCCGTAGGTCGCCGAGGCGCAGGTCCGGCCGGTCGAGGGGGTGCCCGGCAGGAACGGCTGCGGTGATCGGCTCGTCGATGACGGTGCTCGCCTCCAGACCTGGGGCGACGCTGCCCGCGTAGCCGATCAGGGCGAGGTCGAGGGCGCTGTTGAGGACCTGGGCCTGAAGGTCGTCGGAGTAGCCCTCGTGAAGGCTGAGCTCGATGCCGGGATGGGTGCGGCCGAGGTCGGCGATGGTGTCGAGGAAGGCCGGGATCGAGCAGCCCATGATCATGCCGAGCCGGACCCGGCCACGGACGGCATCGGCGAACTCGGCGGCGGTGTGCTTGATGGCTTCAAAAGTGGCAAGGGCGTTCTTCGCAAGGGGGAGAACGGCTTCACCGGCCGGGGTGAGGCGGATTCGACGGCCGGAGCGGTCGAGCAGTTGTTGGCCCAGTTCCGACTCCAGCTTGGCCACCTGGGTGCTGATGCCGGACTGGCTGACGTGCAGACGATGGGCGGCAGCGGTGAAGGTGCCCTCGTCCATGATCGCAGCGAGGTAGCGCAGCTGGTGCATCTCCATATCCAGTGATGATAGATGCCATCTGATCTATCTGTTGGACTGATGGGAAGGGTGGTCGGAGGATGGAGACATGACGACGACGATGAATGCGCGAGAGCTTGCCGAGACCTACTTCACCGCCTGGGAGGCGGGCGACTTCGACACCTTGCGGGGGCTGCTGGCCGAGAACGTCGACTTCGTCGGAGCGCTGGGAACGGCGTCGGGGGTGGAGGCGGCGCTCGCTGGGCTGAAGGGGCTCGGTCAGGTGCTGGAGAAGATCGACGTGAAGGTGCGGGTAGCGGAAGGTGATGAAGTGATCACCTGGTTCGACCTGTGCACAAGCGTTGCGCCGCCCACCCCGACGGCGAACTGGATGCACGTGGACGACGGGAAGGTCACCCGAATCCGCGTGACCTTCGACCCCCGCGCACTGCTGGCGGGACTCGGGGGACAGAACTGAACGGGGAAAACCCGGACTCCATCGCCCGGACAGGATCACTACTCGATCACCGACCACAGCACGACGGCAACCCCTGCTGCCGCTGATCGCAGACGCGCCTGCTTCACGGTTTCCCGCGGCCGGGGGCGGGCAGCCGCCGCAGAGAGACTCCGGGGACGACGAGGAGGCCGTCATGGACGAGCAAGGCGGTGCCGGAGGCGTACCTCCGCACGACGGGCACGGCTCACGGCGAACGCGGCAGCACATCGAGCGCCTGGGCGAAGAGCGGACGGCCGCGGCCGACACGGACGAGGCGAGCCGCCTCGACCGGCCGGAACCCGTACCGAACCCCGCCACGGGGCAGAGGCGCTGGGTCAGCCCGAAGAGCCGCGAGAGCAAGGAGAAGCGAGGCGAGAGCGATGAGTGAGGCAGGGATCTGGGGCTACGGACAGGACACCGGCCACAGGACGGGGATCGACCTGATCGGCTACGCCGTCGAGGCGACGGACGGGCACATCGGAAAGATCGACAAGCACTCCGAGGACGTGGGCGCGTCCTACCTCGTCGTCGACACCGGGGCCTGGATCTTCGGCAAGCACGTCCTGCTCCCAGCCGGCACCATCCGCCGGATCGACACCGCCGAGGAGAAGGTCTACGTCAACCGGACCAAGGAGCAGATCAAGAACGCGCCCGAGTTCGACGAGGCGAAGTACTCGGGCGAGCCCAGCTACCTGGAACAGTTCGCCCACTACTACGGCATGCCCCACATGTAGTCGGAGGGTGGCAACCGGCGGCCGTGGGCCGCGGGTTGCCACGCGTCGTACGGCGCGCCGCGCGAGGCCCTCCCATTCCGCGGCGTCCCGCTGGCCGGAGGTGTCGACATTCCGCATCTTGTCCACGCCGGTGAAACCGCCAGAGCGACTGACAGTGATTAGCATGGCCGTTCTCCTTCGGATGTCGAAGCTGTCGTTGGCCTCGCCTGCCCCCGATCGGGCACCGCTCCCCCGCCGGGCCCGCGCCGCGAGGCGAGCGGCTGGAACTCGCTGGCGCCTGGCCTGCAGGCGGCAGGTGGGGCGGTAGCGGGCGGGTCGGTCGGGGGCGCTTCGGGGTGCGCGGTGCCATGGTGACGGCTCCCTCTTGAGTGCGTGCGGTGGCGGGCCTCCGACCGCAGGTGACTGCGGCGGTCAGACGCCGGGGTCGCTCAGGACCGGCTCCCTCGCCCCCGCCCGTACGGCTTCCAGCTGGGCGGCGAACGAGAGGCCGAGGAAGAGCGCCATCGAGGTGAGGTAGGACCAGAGCAGCAGGGCCACGATGGCGCTCAGGGGCCCGTAGACGCTGGTGAAGGAGCTGCTCTCGCCGATGTAGAGGCTCAGGGCCCAGGTCGCGAGGTTCCACAGCACCAAGTGGACGACGGCCCCGAAGGCCAGCCAGGTGTAGCCGGGTTGGCGCCGGCGCGGGGAGAGGCGGAACATCGCGCTGGTGGCGACGACGGCGAGCAGGATGCCCAGCGGCCAGCGCAGGAGTTCCCAGGTACGCACGGTGTCGGGCGAAAGCCGGTACACCTCGGCCAGCGCACGGGTCAGGTGGGTGCCCAGCACGGTGAGGATGAAGCTGAGTCCCAGCGGGAGTCCCGCGAGGGCCGCCATCACCAGGCCCCGGCCGTACTTGGCGAGGAAGGGCCGGTCCCGCTCGTTCCCGTAGATCCGGTTTGCGCCCCGCTCGACCTGGCAGAGGGCGGTGGTGACGTTGGCCAGGGAGAACAACAGGCCCAGCCACAGCGCGGCCTGGCCACCGTCGCCGGCGTGGCGTCTGCTCTCGCTGAGCGCGTCGTCCACGACGGCCTGGCCCGGGCCACTGGTGAACCCGCGGAGGGTGAGCTCGGCGACCTGGCCCACGTCCTCGGTGTGCAGCACCCCGGACAGGCCGATGGCGGCGATGGCCAGCGGGACGATCGACAGGACGGTCTGCAGGGCGAGCGCGCGAGCGTGGCTGAAGCCGTCGGCGTACCGGAAGCGCACGAAGGAGTCGCGCGCCAGGCTCCAGCCGCCGTAGCGGCGCAGTGCGGTCCACGCCTCGTCTGCGGAGAGCTCCTCGCCACTCACGTCGTGGCGTTGCGGTACCCGTCTCGCGGTGCCCATCGCGTTCCTGCCTTCTCGTGTCTCGTGGAGCCCGCGGCCCTACGGGGCCTGCGGTCGTCCGGAGTTGCGGGGGGGGGTGGGAAACCGGACTTCAGGACGGTGTGCCGGGGGCCGCCGCCGGAAGCTGCTCGGCGGGTGGGGCCTTTGGCACCCCGGGCGCGCGGGGCAGGTACACCCGCAGGGCTCCCGGTTCGATCTCGGCGGTGAGGCGGACACCATCGCCCACGGCGTCGCCGTCGAGCTCGCGCGGCTGCGGGACGGCACAGCGGACGTCGATCCGGGTGGCGCTGAAGTACTCCAGCGCTCCCCCGGCCTCGCTGCGCCCGTCCGGGGCGGCCGGGCCGGGGGCGGCCGGGCCGGGAGCGGCCGGCGGGCACCGGCGCAACAGGCGGGCCGCCAGGTGCCCGGCCGCGGCGAGCCATCCGGCGGGGCCGCGCGGGTCGAAGAGCACCACTTCCAGGCGTCCGCTGTCCGGACGCGCAGTCGGCAGCAGCGGCAGGCCGCCCTGCAGGGTGCCGACGTTTCCGATGACGACCATGCGGGCCCGGCGCCGCAGCATGCGGCCCCCGTCGACGCGGATCGTGAGGCGGACTCCGGGATCACGCAGGTGCCGCAGGGCCGACAGGGCGTACGCGGCCCAGCCCATCCGTGACTTGAGCCACGGGAAGGCGTCCCGGACCATCGCGGCGTCGAATCCGGCACCGGCCATGACCGTGAACCGCATCGGCTCGATCCCGTCACCCCGGACCCGGCCGACATCGATGCCGAAGGTCTCGCCCGACAGGGACTCGGTCAGCGCGGCGGCCGGATCCATCGGGAGGTCGAGGTTGCGGGCCAGGAGGTTTCCGGTGCCGCAGGGTACGACGGCCAGCGGGATCCGCGTGCACGCCAGGACCTCGGCGCAGGCACGCAGGGTTCCGTCGCCTCCGCAGACCACCACGAGGGCGGGGCGGACGGGGCGGAGCTCCTCCGCCAGGGTGCCGCAGGGGAGCTCTGCGGAGGTCAGGATCCACCGGGGGTCCCGGTGGCCGTGCTCGCGCAGGACGGCGGCCAGCCGGTCCGCGAGCTCGTCCGGGCAGCCGTACGGGTGGCGCACGACGAGGACCCGACCGCCGCTGGTGCTGCGCGGGGCGGGCACCTCCCGGTCGGGCCGCTCCCTTCCGTCGGGCTCCGCAGCGGACTGTCGCCCGTACAGCAGCGCGCACCCGGTGATCAGCAGGGTCAAAGTGCCGTTGAGCAGACCACCCGCCACATCGCTGGGGTAGTGCATGCCGCGGTACATCCGCGACAGTCCGACGGCCGGCGGGATCAGCAGCAGGGTGCCCGCCACCGCGTAGCGCCACGCACCGCGCATGCGCAGCGCGGCGATGACGGCCAGCCCCCCGTAGAGCGCGAGGGACGCGCCGACGTGCCCGGAGGGGAAGCTCGACGTGGGCGGCGCGGCGTCCTCGTGGGGAACCGCGGGCCGCGGGCGGTCCACGAACGCCGTCACGGCCACGAAGACCGCCGACTGCGCGGCCACCGAGGCGCCGAGGAACAGCGCCTCGGTGCGCAGGGCGACGCGCGGGAGGACGAGCAGGGCGACGATGCAGAGCAGGGTCGCACCGACGACGGCCTGGGTACCTCCGAGTACGGAGAACATCTCCGTGACTCCGGACACGGCCGGGTCCCGGCCCTCCGCAAGGTCACTGCCGATCGAGGCCTCCGCCGACAGCGGCCAGTGTCCGGCCGCCGATCCGGTGACCAGCCGTCCCAGCCCGACCATCAGGGCCGCCTGCACGGGAAGGAGGAGGAACGGTCCGACACGGCGCAAGGAGGAACCGTAGCTTCGCTTCATGGATGGCTTCTGGCCCGCGACGACCAGAAGATGCGCGACCCCTGGCTGCCGTACCCGCTCCGGAGCGGGAAATGGACCCCGACTCTCCGCAAGCCCCTGGCGGTGATCGGCTCCGCCGGCATGACCTTCTCCCCCGGGTATCGGGCCGGGGCGAGCTGATTCTGCTGGTCACCCCGGACGGCGGCGGCGAGCGTCCGGTAGCCGAAGAGAGGTTCCTCGATGCGCTCGATGAGAACGAGCGCCCGAGCGTTCCGGACCTCGCTCGGCCGGATCGCCTGTGACGTCCGGGAGATGGACCTGGCCGCTGCTCCCTGCGACGCCGCATCCGACCCGTGCGACGTCGCGGAACCCGGATCCTGAACCTGCTCGCAAGCGGCCGGTTTACGACCCGGCCGGCATCAAGTCGTGCTCAGCGGGCCGAGTTGAACGTCTCGCGGTAGGCGCTGGGTGGTACTCCGACGTGGGCTTTGAACAGGGTCCGGAAGTTGGCCGGCGTGCCCAGACCGCAGCGCCGTGCAACCCCTTCCACCGGCAGGTCGCTGGATTCCAGGAGTTCCCGTGCGCGGCCGAGCCTTGCGTCGAGCAGCCAACGCATGGGCGGCCGGCCGGTGTCGGCGTGAAAACGGCGGATCAGCGTGCGACGTGACATCCCGGCCCGGCTCGCCAACTGGTCCACCGTGAGCGGCTGGTGCAGGTTGCGCAGGGCCCACTCGTACACCGGCGCCCGTCCGTCATCCGGGTCGGGGGGCACCGGCAGATCCATGAACTGGGACTGCCCGCCCGTGCGGTGTGGTGCGGTCACCAGCAGACGTGCCATCTGGTTCGCCAGACGGGTCCCGTGATCGCGGCGGATGAGGTGCAGGCACAGGTCGAGGCCGGCGGTCACGCCGCCGGAGGTCAGCACGTGGCCTTCGTCGATGTACAGGGCCTCCGGCTCCACCTTCACCTGCGGGTACTGCTTCGCCAGTGTTGCCGCGTACTGCCAGTGCGTGGTGGCCCGTCGGCCGTCGAGAAGCCCGGCGGCGGCAAGGGCGAACGCGCCCGAGCAGATGGACACCATGCGGCTGCCACGAGCTGCCGCATCCGCGAGCGCGGCGCTGACCGCGTCGGAGGGCCTGTCCGGCTCCAAGTACCCGGGGACGATCACGGTGTCGGCGGTAGCCAGGGCGTCCAGCCCGTCGGCTACCGATAACACGGGGCCTCCGTGCATCGCGACGAGCCCGGGCCGTTCCGCACACACCGTCAGCGTGTAGGGCCCGTCCGGCCAGCTCCCGAAGACCTGCACGGGGATCCCCATGTCGAGTGCGAGGACGTTCTCAAGAGCCACTACGACCACGCGGTGCTTTGCGTCCGACATCTCACCTCCCAGCGGATGGCACGATCCTATCGGTGGATGGCATACGTGCCACTGACTCCTTCGCCGGGATCGCGCCTACGGTCGGCTCATGACCGACGGAGACGTCGCCTGCCGATCAGCGATACGAACGAAAGAGCCACACCATGACCACTGATGCACCCCTGCCCCTCTTCGAGCGGCTCCACCTCCCCGACACGAGCCTCGCCCGGGACGCCTACGCCTACGTGGCCGGGGCCACGGCGGACTTCATCCTCCATCACAGCGTGCGCAGTTACGTCTTCGCCCGGGCCCACGCCCGGAACCAGGGCTTGAGCGTGGGTACCGACTACGACGACGAACTGCTGTTCCTCGGCTGCGTCCTGCACGACATCGGGGTGAGCGAGGCAGGCAACGGCGACCAGCGGTTCGAAGTCGACGGCGCCGACACCGCAGCGGCCTTCCTCCGCGAACGCGGCGTCGAGGAACGGCGCGTCGCCATCGTCTGGGACGCCATCGCCCTGCACACCTCGGACGGCATCGCCGGACGGAAAGGCCCGGAGGTGGCGCTTGCGCAGGCCGGCATCGGCACCGACATCCTCGGAATCCGGCGTGAGGACCTTCCGCCCGGCCTCGCCGACGAGGTGCACGCCCTGCTCCCCCGCATGGACCTGGCCTACGCACTCAGCGACGCCATCGTCACCCAGGCCGTGGCCAAGCCCCACAAGGCGTCCCCGCTGACGTTCCCGGGCGCCCTGCTCCGCCACCATCTCCCCTACGGCGCCCACCCCGACTGGTACGACCTGCTCGCCTCGGCAGGCTGGGGCGACAAGCCCGTCGGCGCCGCGGCCCGGCGCCGCGCCGAGACGCCCGAGGAGGTGGGGGCCCTGTTCACGGAGTACCTGGAGGCGGGTGACATCGAGGGCCTGGTGTCGCTGTACGAGCCGAACGCCCACTTCGTCCCCGCCCCTGGAACCCACCTGGTAGGCACCGCGTCCATCCGGAAGGGCCTGCAAGAGCTGATCGACACGGGCGCTCGTCTCGCGCTCGAACTGCGCGACATCCGGCAGGTGGACGACGTCGCCCTTGTATCGAACACCGCCACCCTCACCTGTGCCGGTCATGAGCCGGTCGTCTCCACCACCACGGAGATTCTCCGACGCCAGCCGGACGGAGGCTGGGCCCACGTGGTGGCCGACCCCTACTTCGGCCAGAACGTGCCCCCGTCCCGCCGGTGATGCCGCGCCAGCTGACCGGCTGCCCCCACTTGGACGCGAATTCGCCGAAGCCGACTGGATCAACACCCTCCACACCTTCCTCCCCCGCATGCAGCTCGCCGCGTGCGCGAACGGCACCCACCAGGAACCGCCGCTCATCGTCCCCCACCGCCCCCACCGCCCGGCGCCGCCGAGGCCTTCGACCTGTACCTGGCACCCTCCGACGCGACGACCGCCCCGCCCGTCCAGGTGGACCCGTCGCGGAAGGGGCCGGCGAGTGGCTGAGGGCCCGGCGACGTGGCTCTGTCGCTTCAGCTCGCGATGACGGCAGAGCGAGTTACCGGTCGGGCATGCGGCTTTTCTGCACAATTGAGGGAAACGCGAATCATCCCCCCGAGCAAGGGCCCCCGGCCGACAGCCGGAATTGGCCTTTGACCGCCGGTGCAGTGGGTTGTGCACTGGCAGCATGCCCTGCGGCTGGTGGGATGATCGCTGGACAAGATGTCAGGCATCGTGGAGGGCATGATGGAGGGCCGTTTCGCCGACCCCGGGGTCAAGGTGTACGAGTTCGCCGATGAGGTACTCGTTCGCTGCCCGGTGTGCGGGGGCTGCGCCCTCGTCCTCGCGCGGCTGGGTGAGTGCGAGCACCGTTGGGTCGGCGGCCGGGAGTACACCCGTCGACGGCTGCGGTGCGGCTGCGGGCACGTCAGGGACGAGTTCCAGGACTGCCGGACGTTCGGCCAGCCCGTCGACCCGTACTTCCAGCTGCCTCTCTGGCTGGCTGCGGACTGTTGCGGCGGACAGCAGCTCTGGGCGTACAACCTCGCTCATCTCGACCTGCTCGAGAGCTACATCGGTGCCGGGCTGCGTGAGCGCGCCGCAATTCCCGGCTCGATGAGCCTGGTGGAGCGGCTGCCGGCCTGGGTGAAGTCGGCCAAGCACCGTTCGGAGGTTCTTCGGACCATTCGCCGGCTGCGCGCCTCGGTTCCGCAGGGCCGACAGGCTGACCAGCCGGTCGACGACGTCCCCAGGAGGGAGCTAGGCCGCATCACCGCCCTGAACCAGACCGGTTAGAGGAGCTCGCCGCCCTTGAACTGAAGTGAAAGGCGGATGCTGGCGGAGTGCGGCGACTCTGCCTGCTCGCCGGAAGCCTGCTGGGCGCTTGGACGGGGGCGCCATGGGCACTGCATCGAGCAGCAGAACCGTCCGCTGTGACCTGCGGGTCAGAGCACTTCTCAGAATCGCTTCACCACCGGGCTAAAGCCCGATGCACTGCGATTAGCCCCGGTAGCGGCGGCGGCCGAGACCGAGGACATGGATCAGGTACTGATGGCTTTGTCCACGAGACTGGCCTTCTTCACGGGTGAAGCCCGTTCGTCATGACTTCGGGAGGCACCCGCCGAGGCGGGACGTCGATGTTCACGAGAACGGGAGGAGCAGGCCACAGGGGGTCGTGAGACGCCCAGCGCGTAGGCGGCACGGAGGACTTCCTCCGCGGCGACCCGCGGGCGGCCGGGGTGCTGGCATCCGGGTTCTCGCACAACGAGGTGAGGTCGATCCTGCGCGCGGTTGGCCATCCTCGCGGGCCGGCTGCTCGACGCCACACCCGGGCCGGCCGCTGGTGGAGCGGGCAGCCCGGGTGGACCGGCCCGGCGTCAGCCGGGCGCGTCGTGCGACCTGGTGGTGCGGGGGCTGTGAGCCCGTCTCAATTGCCGATGCCGGAGGTTCCGAGGCCTGAATTGCCGATGCCGTGGCTGCCGATGCCCGTGTTGGCGATGCCCGCGTTACCCAGACCCCAGTTGGCGATGCCCGCGTTGCCGACGCCGTCGTTGAAGGCGCCTGCATTGCCGACGCCCGCGTTGCCGATGCCCGCGGTGCCTACGCCGTCGGCGCTGGCCGCGCCGGCGCCGCAGATGGCCAGCACTGCCGCGGCACCCAGCGCGGCCGTCACACGGAGAAGAGTGGTGCGCATCGTCGTATACCTCCTGGTTTGGGAGTATTTTCCCCTTATCTCTACCACGCGGCAGTACCGGATACGGGGATAAGTGTCCGAAGCCGCCGTGTCCGCCCAGATGCCTCGATCGACGGCGTGCGCGGGTCACAGGTCGGCGGCCCAGAAGACCCGCCCACCGCGGCGCCGCCGAGGCCTTCGACCTGTACCTGGCACTCTCCGACGCGACGACCGCCACGCCCATGGAGGTGGACCGGCCGCCGAAAGGGCCGGCGAGCGGCTGACCTTGACGTTCAACCGACGGTCGCCCCCCAGCTGCCCCGGGCCGTCCGGCTCTGTACCGCCAAGGCGTAGGTTCGAATCTGCCAGCGATGGCTAACCGAGGTAGCAGCGCAAGGGGGCCGGTGTGACGCACGATATGGAAATCCAGGTCGGGACTGACGTACGGATTACCGGGGGGCCGTTCGCAGACTTCACGAGCCCCGTGGTGGCTGTCGACCATGTTCGGGGCCGGATCGAGTTGACGGTGGACATCCTCGGTGGCGCGACCAGGATCGACGTCCCTTTGTCGGATGTCGTGAGAGTTGTCTGATCTTGTTCCTCATGGTTATCCGGCCGCGTTCGGCGACGGACTCGGGGCGCCGGACGGCTTTTACCCACGTCGTAGCAGCACAGGCAGCCGGATGATGAGGGCTGGCCCCAGAGTGAAGCGCGCCGGGAAGAAACGTCTGATCACAGCCGTACCGTGCTGGTCGGTGGCGGGTGTCCAGGGTGAAGGGCGCCAGTCTTACGTGAGGTTCGCTGGGCATCGCGGCTGCGTCGGATCGCAGGTGCACGGCCCGGCCAAGAGGTGCCGCCTGGCGGAACGGCCTGACACCCCGACACCCCGCATCCGGCGCACCGGGCTTCACCGGTGTCCCGGCCTCGCAGGCCGACAATGCGTGAAGGAACGGCCGGCGGGACAATTCTGGCTCCGGCTCCGGCCCACGTGACGGGACACAGCGACCATGACGGGACATGCGCATGCCGGCGGGGGCGGGAAATCCCGGGGCAGGTTCGGCCGTCGGGACCGGGCGGTCATCGCGGCCGCCGGCATCTGCATGCTCCTGGTGCAGATGGACTTCTTCGCACTGAATCTGATGCTTCCCGTCATCGGCCGGGACTTCCACACCCCCACCACCGACCTCCAGTGGCTGTTCAGCGGCTCCATGCTCGCCCTCGGCGCCCTGTTGATCACCGGTGGCCGGGCCGCTGACCTGTGGGGCCGCAAGCGTGTGCTCGTCACCGGACTCACCGGCTATGCCATCGCTTCCGTAGGGTGCGCCGCGGCGCCGAATCTCGCCTGGCTGATTGCGGGGCGAGTCGTCCAGGGATGCACCACGGCCCTCGTCTTCCCCGTGGCCGTCGCAGTGGTCACCGCGTACTTCCAGGACGCGCGCCGAGGACGTGCCGTCGCCATCGTGATCACCTGCGGCACGATCGGAACCGTTCTGGGGCCCGTCGTGGGTGGGGCCCTGGCCGAACACGTCAGCTGGCGCGCGTTGTTCCTGCTGAACCTGCCGTTCTGCCTGACGGCCATTGCGCTCCTGCTGCGGCATGTCCCCGAGACGCGCGACGAGCAAGCCGGAGGCCGGCCCGACCTGCCCAGCGTGCTCACGCTGGCCGGCGGTGTGGCCGGCATCCTGATCGGCGTGGACCAGGGCAGGCGCTGGGGCTGGGACTCCGCAGCGACCCTCGGCTGCATCGCCGCAGGGGTGGGGCTGCTGGCCGTGTTCCTCCGCATCGACCAGCGCTCCGAGCGACCGTTGCTCGACCTCGGGCTGCTGCGCAACCGCCTCTTCGTCGCCGTCGCACTCGCGGGAACGCTGTCCAACATGGTCCACGCCCTGGTCAACCTCTTCTCCGCGATCTACCTGCAGCAGGTACGCGGGCTGTCGCCCCTGGGCTCCGGACTGGTCTTCCTGGCGCTGTCCGTGGGCCTGGGGGTCGGCAACTACTGGTCGGGACATCTCGCGGAGCGGATTCGTCCCGAGACCCTGATCGCGGGCGGCCTGCTGCTCAGCGGCGTCAGCCTGTTCACCCTGACCTGGATGACCGACCTTGCCACGTACACGGCGGTCTTCGCGGTGGTGGGCCTCGGCGGCGGGCTCGTCTGGGCGCTGGCGAACGTGACCACACAGTCGTACGTCGAGCCCGGACGCCTCGCCGCCGCGTCGGGTCTGTTCCTGACGACGATCGTGCTGTTCGGCGCCATGACGCTGGCCGTGGGCTCCACCTTGCTGGAGGCGATCAGCGGCTCGCCGGTGCACGCAGCCTCCGACGGCCCGGCCATCAACACCCTGCTGCGCGGGGCCGCGCTGCTGTCGGTACTGGGATCCGCTGCCTTGATCCCGACGGTCCGGGGCCGGCGGCCGGCCGGCGGCTGAGGCGCCGGCCGGCAGTGGTGCAGGGCCGCCGGTTCGGTCGCCCTCAACGCCTTCGAAGGCCGACTCTCACCCACCGACTGCTGACCCCTGACAGCTCCATCACCACTGCTCACTGGGCAAAGGACTTCCCTGCTGGCGTCGTGGCGCCGTCGTCGCAGTGAGGGCACATCCGCCAAACCGACGACAACTCGAGCAGACCCTAATGCCTCGGCTCGACGGTGTTGCCGTGCTCGTCCACCGGGAGGGGACTGGCGGGGTTGATCTGCCCGGTCCGACTGAGTTCGCGGATGCGTTCCGCGGTCGGTGGTTCGTTCGTGTCGTGTACGGATGGCTGCCGGACGACGGTTTCGGTGCCCGGGTACTGGACGAATCCCAGGAGTGCTGCGGCAGCGGCTGCGGCGGCGATGGCCGCCGGTAACGCCTTCATCGTGGGCACGGAGGCCTCGAGGCTGAGGTCTGTTGTGGTGCGAGGGGAGGAGCAGACGGGTCTGTTCCTCCCCTCCCCTTCTACTGGATAGCGGCTGCTCACGCCCGCGTGATTGGCCCGCGAAAGCAAGCACACGTAGCTGAGACACCGTGAGCATGACGAGTTACCCTGCCGAGCGAATGACAGCCGCCCCTCCGCCCCTGCGGCGAACGTCGCCACCATGCTCACCTTGAGTGTCTGGCAACAGGCTCCCGTGAAGCGGACCTCGCGGCTGACGTCCGGGCCCGGCCGCGAGCCTCGAGCGCTTGGCGGCGCGGAACGGCAGACCGCCGCTCCGCGCCGCCGAGCAGGTCGGCTCAATCCCAGCGGCTCGGATCGTGGACGGCCCGGGTCCACTGGGCCTCGAACTCGTCCTGGCCGATCACGAACGGCACCCACTCGGGGGCGTAGCGGTCCACCAACGGCGGGTTGAAGGGCCAGTCCTCCGGGGTGCTCCGGTAGGCCGTTCCGTCCTCGGTCAGCTCGACCTGGCGGAGCCGACGGCCGTCGGGGCCGACCTCCATCATGTAGACGATCGGGTCGTCGTCCTCGTCCCACAGGCGGCTCAGATACAGCAGGTCCCGGCCGGCCAGGGCGCCGAAGCCTGGCATGCCGCGCTGGGCGTCCCGCTTGGCTCGGGCCTCGTCCAAGCCGGGCGGTGTCGTCGGTCCGTCGACGTCGGCCTCGTCGAGGCCCCACGTCTCGGCTTCCGCGCGGGTGGCCTCGGTGTGTACGACTTCCACGTCGGCGAAGGTCTCCAGCACCTCCTGTTCGGACCGGGCGCGGACCCACCACCAGGTTCCGCCCATGCCGTAGTCGTTCAGGACCAGGAAGCGTGTCTTCGATGCAGCGTCAGAAGGGACCACCCATCAACCCTAAGACGGGCCAGCAATTGATCTCGTGGTGGGTCGAGGCGAGCTGAGGGGGCGGAGCGGGACTGGACAGAGCCCGTGCCGGCCACAAGCGGCTCGGCACCCGGTTCGACGAACGCGCCGTCCGCTACCGCGCCAGGATCGTACGGCCTCTCTGATCCTCTGGTCCGCGGACAGGAACGGGGCCAGGTCGAACGGCCGAACGGCTCGCTCCGCCCGGGCATGCTGGTTCTGGCCGACCGAGGCATGCCGGGGCCCCGTCTACCGCACCTGGCCGTGACCACGGCCGACCTGCAGGGGCTGATCGATCCCCGGGATCTGGAAACTGCCCGTCGGGGAGGTTCTCCCCGTAGCCGCTTCTCACCAGGGACGTTGGTGAGCAGCAGCGTCGCCCGGTGCACCACTTGTCATTGGCTCCGCATACGGTCTGCGCATGCTTGATCAGAGACCCCCCTTGTCATCGGTGTCCGACTTCGCGACCTGGGAACCCGTGCTCCGGCTCATGCTGGCCGACGACACGGATCGGCGTGCCGCCCGGCCGGCGCGTGTCGCAGGGCGCATCAGCCAGCACGGCACGAGCCTGGCGTACCGGGGATCCATGTCGCCGGCAGCGCGGACCGCGGTGGAGGACATTCAGCGGGCGCTCGCGCGCGGCGGAGTCCAGGAGATCGCGTTCAGCGCGGAGGTCCAGCCGGATGGTCGGACCACACTCGGCCTGGTCTGGCCGAGCCCGGCCGTGGAACCGGCTCTCGGCTACCCGGACCTGGGCGTCCTGGTTCTGGCCGACGCCTCCCTTGCCGAGCCCTGGCTTCGCCAGGCCGATCCGGTGCCCGGAGCGGTGCCGGCGCCGTCGGCCGATCCGGAATTGCTGGAGCGGACGCTGCGCGCGCGATTGCCCGGCGCCGTCGGAGCGACAGAGGACGAGATCGCCGCAGCGGAAGCGCGCCTTGGTGTCACGCTGTCCGATGAGCTCAAGGTGCTGTACCGGGTGACACGGGTGTACGGCAAGGACGACGAGATCGATCTCGAGGAGGCGGACCGGGCCGGCGAGGCGGTCGGCTGTGAGCTCTCCGGCCTGGAGCACCTGTACAGCGTCGACGCCGCAGTGCGTCACCCCGGCTGGGATCACGCAGCGACGCATGCGGTCAACATCGGGGCCGACGCCGCGGTGCAGGGTCTGGCCGGCTCTCCCGGCTGGATCGGCTTCGGGACCAACGGCGGCGACGAATTCGCCGTCGACCTGACCCCCGGCCCCGCCGGCTACCTCGGGCAGATCATCCTGGTCGACCACGAGCAAAGCCTCGGTGCCGACCTGGTAGCCGATTCCCTCACAGATTTCGTCCTGGGCCGGATGAGGGAAGAAGCCCGTGGCCGCCGCGCGGACAAGCTTCCCGTCGAGGCCGAAGTCGGCACCGGACGCCTCGAGACCATCCAAGCTGCCTCCCATCCCGCCCTGGAAGTCCTGTCCATCGGAGCCTGGGACGGCGCACCCTTCAGCCTCGCGCCTGTCGTCGGGCTGCCCCGACTTCGCACTCTGACCGCCATGCCCGGCACACTGGCCGACCCCCTGGAGGTCGCTGAGCTCACGGCACTGGAGTTCCTGGAAATCGGCGCGCAGGAATGGCGCGTCCTCCTGGACGCCGGAGCCGTCCCGCGCACGCTGAAGGCGGCAGCCATCAAGGTGCGGGACCAGGACCACCTGCCCGTTGCAGCCCTCGCGAACGAGATCCTGGCCCTCTGGGACCGCCCCAAGATCACACAAACGCTCCTCGCGGGAGACCTCGGCCCTCCGATGTAGTCAGCGGGACCGCACGCCCCACGGGAGCCGAGCGCTGTAGTTCGCGCCCCTCTGGCGAACTACAGCACTTGATCGCAGCCAGCCTGCTCGGGCACGAAGCGAAACGGAACGGCTCGCAAAACATTCCCTGAAAGAGGCGCAGGCGCGGAACACTCGACCCCGGCGGAGCAGCGAAATCCAAGGGCCGCGAGGTCGTTACTGGCGTAGCCCCCGATGCCGGCCGATCGCCAGATCGGTCGGGACGTACGCCCAGGACACTATCGGCACCCCCTGCGCTCCACTCCCCCATAGCCCGAAGGGGCGTAAGGGGAATCCTACGTTTGGCAGTACATGCCCAGATAGACCCGGCCGTCCAAATTTGCACCATCCGGGACGTATGCCGAGTAATCCACTCGACAGTGCCCGTTCCAATCACGAGCCTTCAGGACCCATTTATATTTCTGCCCAGCAATCAGCGACCATCCTTCACCGCCAGGCTTCGCAAGTTCATCGACCTTACCGCCGGACACCTCCGTGAAATCCGACAGATCCATACCCAATGACTTCAAATATTCCCTGGAATCCACCGGGGAACTCTGGAAGGTTAGCTCCACTCCAAACCCGTCCGGATCGGAACTCTCGCAGAATCGAACGCCGTCACCCTCAGGAAGGGCGGGGAGATAATACTTCTCGAGAATTGACGGCGAAAGTGCGGCGGCTTTGCATGGTCCACCCATCTTCAATCCACCACCCGCCTAACCAGCCAGCGCGACAGGGGCAGTCGCCATAACCAGAATCAGGGGGAGACGCCTATACCACATGGCCATCACTCCGAATACGTTCGGTTGGAGCTGATTCCGACCATTGGATACTCTCTCGCGAGCCCGCACTCGTGAAGTTGGGCGAATGGAGCAAGCGGATACCCATCGCCTGCTTCGCCTTGTCGAAATTCCAATCCTTATATATCTGAACGCGATACGTTCCGGTCACCTTCCTCCCTCCACCAGAATCGCAGACCTGAAACTCCCCAACTATTCGCATCTCTACATGTCCGATTACCACAGACCCATCAAGATTGTTGAACCTGGTCCCGGCCCACCGGCCATCGACCAGGAACGAGCACGTCCCCGAACCGCATTTAGAGCGAGCTGCGGAAGACCACTTATCGAGTATCTGATCAACACCCTGAGATTTCTTATCTGCTCCCACGTCGGAGCGGAACCCATCATCCTTCAACGCTGGACCGCCGGCCTCACCCTCCTAGGAGCCGTCGGCTAGGGCCTGTCCGGCGGATCATGTGACCTTTCGACAGGTCGCTCGTTGGTTCGGTCATGGGTCGGGGGGATCTGACGAATCGCGAGTGGTCGCTGCTAAAGCCGCATATACCGCCTTCGGGCGGCCGGGGAGGCCGGTGGAACAACCACCGCACGGTCCTCAACGGGATCCTGTTCCGGATACGCACCGGTGTCCCGTGGCGGGACCTGCCGGAACGTTACGGCTCCTGGAAGACCTCCTACGAACGGCATCGCCGCTGGTCGGCGGACAGCACCTGGGACCGGATCCTGCAGGCGGTCCAGGCCGACGCCGACCTGGCCGGACGGATCGACTGGGGCATGGTCGGCGTCGACTCGACGTCCTGCCGGGCCCACCAGCACGCGGCTGGCGCCCGCAAGGCCAAGCCGCAGGTCCCGAAAAAAGAACGACGCCCCGGCACCACCGCCCCGACGAGGGACTCGGACGGTCCCGGGGCGGCCTGACATGCAAGATCCATCTCGCCGGTGAGGGTGGCTGCCGCCCCATGGCCTTCCTGCTCACGCCGGGCCAGTGGGGCGACGCCCCACAGATGATCGAGGTCCTCGACCGGATCCGGGTTCCCCGACCGCTGGGCGGACGACCTCGGACCCGGCCCGAACACATCAGCGACGACAAGGCATACAGCTCCCGCCGCAACTGCCGTTACCTGCGACGGCGCAACATCAAGCACACCATCCCCGAACCGAAGGACCAACGGGCCAATCGCCGACGCAGAGGCAGCGCAGGCGGCAGACCCACCGGCTTCGACCCTGACCGCTACCGGCACCGCAACGAGGTCGAACGGACCATCAATCGCCTCAAGAACTTTCGTGCCGTCGCGACCCGTTACGACAAGAGGGCCTACGTCTTCCACGGCACCGTCACCGCAGCGGCGATCCGCTTGTGGCTCCGCCCATAATCGGCCGGCCGGGACAGCGGTGGGACGCCGATTTTGGGCACGGCGTGCCGTCAAACCCGCCATCCGCCGCAGAACAACCAGGTCAATCGCTGTGTGAAGTGGTGCCGCCAAAGCCACCACGGCAGTCGACGGTGGGCAACGAACGACCACAGGTCGTCATCGGCTTCGTTGCCGCGCGGGCAAGCACGGAGTAGCGCGAGAGATCGCTGGTCAACGGTCCTATGCAGACGAGCGACGTGGGCCAGAGCGATGACACCTTGGCGGCGGATCTCCGCATCCTTGGACTCCATCGCCTTCCTGACCCGCGGCAGAATCACGTCCGCGTCCGCGTGATTGAGTGCGAGAGCGATGACAGCCACCCCCACGAGCGGCTCACCCCGATCGAACGCGGCATCGACCTCCTCAGGCTGATCGATCCACCGCAACGTGGACCCGTCCTGCCAGTCCAGGACGGGCGTCGAATCGACGGAAGCGCTCTCATCGCGGTGCACGCCCCGACCTTACCGAGGCGCCCCACACCTCGATGACATCCCACTAACGCCATGATCCGCCGGACAGGCCCTAACCCTGCCCACTGACCGATGGCCCGTCTCACCCGGCACCCTTCGGGGGAGACGGGCCGTCGGGCGGTCCGGTCTGGAGCCACCCATGGCTCTGGGCCGGACCGCCTTGTGCGCGAGGCCGGGCCGACGCGTCAGGCAGGGGCCGGGCTCGGACGGGGCGTCCTCGCATCGGCAGTCGACCGGGGGGCAGGGCGCTCTGGTCCCACCCGTACTGACACGCCGACCACACGCCATGACGGCAGTACCTGGCTCGCTAGTGGGGCGTTCCCGCGAACGCGGCGTCGGACGGTGCTGCCGGACCGTGCCAATGTTCCAGCGCCTGGTGGAGCCCGTCGGCGTGGTCCTGGCCGGCGGTGCGCAGCCAGGCGGTGTGCCCGTCCGGCCGCAGGAGGATGGCCCGGAGTTCGGGGTGGTCGGGGCACGTCGCGGTGACGATGTTCACGCGGTCTGCCCATCCTGCGGCCGACTCGTGGATGGTGCTTCCTACGGTCAGGTCGAGTAGGAGGCCGCGTCCCGAGGCGAGCAACCCGGTCAGGCGCGTGGGGCCGTCGCCCGTGGTCAGGGCGAGGTCGGGGGCCAGGCGGCCCAGCCAGGGGTGGTCGTCGGAGTCGGGGTGTATCCCGTAGCGGGTGTCCAGTCCGGTGATGGTCTCGGCGAAGGCGCGGTTTCCCGCAGGGTGGCCGGCGACGCGGGTGAGCAGGTCTGCGATCGGCCCGAGCCGGTCGTCCGCCTCGCCGAGCAGCACCTGGGCCTGTGTGTTGGCCAGCACATGCGCACCAGCGGTGTGGCGTTCGCTGTGGTAGCTGTCGAGCAGGTGGGCCGGCCCGGTGCCGTGCACGGTGGCGGCGAGTTTCCAGCCCAGGTTGAACGCGTCGTCCAGGGCGACGTTGACGCCGATCGCCCCGGCCGGCGGGTGGATGTGCGCGGAGTCCCCGGCCAGGATGACCCTGCCCCGGACGTACTGGGCCGCCTGCCGGGCGGCGTTGCCGAACCGGGTCAGCCAGCGCGCGGCGCGCAGCTCGACGTGGCGGCCGAGCGCGTCGTCCACGACGGTTTGGAGCAGGTCCAGAGTGACCGGGGTGTCCTTGTCCGCAGGGGGTTGCCGGTCGTGGGTGATGACCCTGACGTAGCCGGGGCGGGGGATGACGAACACGGTCCCGCCGGGGCCGGTGGTCGTGCCGAACGGCAATGCCCCGGGGTCTGCGAGCTCGACGTCGCCGAGCAGGGAGAAGCGGGTCGCCTCGGTTCCGGGGAAGTCGATGCCGGCCTGTTTGCGGACGGTGCTGCGGCCGCCGTCGCAACCGACCAGGTACGCGGCCTGGACACGGTACTCACCGTCGCCGGTGGTGACAGTGGCGGTGACGGACTCGGAGTCCTGTTCCAGGGTGCGCAGTTCGTGTCCGCGCCTGATGTCGGCCCCCAGGTCGAGGGCGTGCGCTTCGAGGATTTCCTCGACCCGGGTCTGCGGGATGCCCAACGAGTACGGGTGGTCGGTGTGTGTGCCCGCGAGGGTGAGCGTCACGGGCAGGCCGGAGAACGCGGCGTGCGGCACTTGCCAACCCTCGGCGATGAGCCTCTCGGCGAGGCCGCGTCGCGCCAGCAGGTCCAGGGCGCGGGCGTTGAGGTTGAATCCCCGGCAGTAGCCCGGCCGCTGCGCGTGGCGTTCGACCACGACCGTGTCGACTCCGGCGAGCTGGAGCTCGCCGGCCAGCAGCAGCCCGGCCGGGCCGGCTCCCACGATTAACACCTCGGTCATCGGGTGCTCCCTTCCGGGTTGACGGGGGTGGACCAGGTCCACCCTTGTTCGGTTCGCTCGACCTCGGGCCAGAACAGGCTGCCGTCGCGGATCTCGGCGATGGTCCGCCGCGTCCAGGCCAACTCGGCCTCCCAGGCGTGCAATGCGCACTCTGTTTCGATCATGAACAGCCGGGGGACCTTGCCGGAGCCGACCGTGTCGGCCAGCACCGCGCTCGTCTCCTCGATCCGCTGGGCCAGATGCCCCGCCCGTTCGGCCAGTGCCTCCGTCGCCCTGTTCGGACCGAGTGCGCCGAGGTAGGACACCGCGGCCATGAACTTCGGGTACTCCGCGACGGGCGTGCGGAGGAGTTCATCGATCCAGTGGACGAACTCGCTCTGGCCCAGCTCGGTTGCCGCGTACACGGTTCGCTCCGGCCGCCTGCCGTCGCGCGCCGTCTCCACTGGCTCGATCCAGCCGTGCCGGACCAATGCCTCCACCGTGTCGTACAGCGACCCGGAGTTGACCTTGAAACTGCTGTCCTTGTGCCGCTCCCGCAGGGTGGACGCCATCTCGTACGGGTGCATCGGCTGTTCTTGCAGCAGGCCCAGCACGGCGAGCGCCAGTGTGTTGGAGATCTTCCGTTTCGCCATCTATATCGCCGCCTCCTAATAGTAGGAGCCGACTATATGGCATCAGCTGCCGGAGGCGGCCCGTACGCCCGATCGGCTCTCCGAGCTCGTTCTCACTCGAGTGGTGACGGACCCTCAGGACAGCACCGAGAGCGACGCCGACGATGTCGAGCGCCACGGCCGCCCGCGCTGCCAGGTCCAGCCAGGCTCGCCCTGACGCTCTCGCGCGGGCGCTCTCGCCGGGAGCTACCACACCGGCCGTTTCAAGAAGATCGCCAGGCTCCCGGATCGGCGCCGATATCCTCGCGGACGTGATCTACGAGAGAACGATGGGCATGGATGAGGGCGCTCCGACGACAGCGCACCTCCGCGATGTACTGAACCGTGCTGGTCACGTCGTGATCGCCGAGAGATCTCCTGACGAGGCGGACTCCGTCGACGTGGCGCGGATCGTAGTGACCGGTGCTGAGATCGCAGACCTGGCCCAAATGCTGGCCATTGTGGACGGCGGCACCGGCGACCAGTGCCTGTGCGACGGCTGGCCGACGATCATGGTTCACGGCGTCGAGGGCGAGCTGATCGCCTGCTGGACCCTGCACCACCAGTCCGGTCTCCGAGGAATCGGTGACTGCGATGCCGACCTTCAGGACGGTCCGGCACTCACCGAGTGGCTGGCGGAGCGAGGCCTGACCAGATCGCG